>JAUUZT010000055.1 GCA_030589825.1 Dehalococcoidia bacterium | reverse complement strand
GATTTTTATCAACGGAACTGGACGATTTGTTACCGGCGGACCCGTAGGCGATACAGGATTTACCGGACGGAAGATTATAGTAGATAATTACGGTAGTATATGTAGACACGGTGGAGGATGCTTTTCAGGAAAAGACCCCACCAAAGTTGATCGCTCCGCTGCTTATATGGCAAGGTATACCGCAAAAAACCTGGTAGCTGCAGGGCTCGCAGATTATCTTGAGATCCAGGTTTCTTATGTTATTGGTAAGGCACATCCGCTATCTCTGTCCATCGAGACCTATGGAACGGGCAGAGTTCCAGATGAAAAGATATTGGCACTTATCTACAAACATTTTGATTTTCGTCCTGAAGCAATAATTAGAACTTTGGACCTGCGTCGTCCCATCTATCGTCAGACTGCTACTTACTGACATTTTGGCAGAGAAGACATTGGACTTCCATGGGAGAAGACAGACAAAGCAGCTATATTAAAATCTGAAGCAGGGGTGATAATCAGTTAACATGACTAAAAACGCAATTAGCTTTGGGACAGACGGATGGCGCGGAATCATTGCAGAGAATTTCACCTTTGACAACGTACGCATTTGTTCCCAAGCCGTAGCAGATTATCTGAAGCAGAATGGCCTCAGCTAAGTTGGATTGGTTATTGGATACGACACCCGCTTTGCCTCAGAGCATTTTGCTGCTGCAGCTGCTGAAGTAATAACCAGCAATAATATTAAGGTCCATTTATGTTCAAAATCCGCTCCTACTCCAGTAGTGAGTTACAGTGTATTAAGCACCAACTCTGCCGGCGCTATCATCATCACTGCCAGCCATAACCCAGCCTCCTGGAATGGTCTTAAATATAAAACCCAACAGGGTGCCAGCGCTCCAAGCGAAATAATCTCTCAGATAGAACAGAACATCCACCAATTAACTACAGGTAAGCTTAAACCTTCCTTTCAGAAGCTTACACTCAATGAAGCCCTGGAAGGAGGCCTCCTGAACTACCTGGATCCCTCTCCTGAGTACTTTAAACAATTATTTCAGCTCGTCGATATAACAGAGCTACGCCAACACAAGCTAAAAGTTATCGTCGATTCGATGTTCGGTGCTGGTTCTGGTTACTTTAAGGAAATTCTCGAGGGTGGAAGAATAGAAGTTAACGAGATCAATGGGGAAAGAAATCCTTCTTTCCCTGGCATCAATCCAGAACCGATAACTAAGAACCTTGGTAAACTCTCTAAATTGGTGGTCGAGCAAAAGGCTGATATTGGATTGGCCACCGATGGCGACTCTGATCGTATTGGCATCATAGATGAAAACGGAAGCTTCCTGAATCAGCACCAAGTCTTTGCATTGCTTAGTTTATACTTATTAGAAATAAGAGGAGAACGTGGTGCTATTATTAAAACAGTTACCTCCACAGAGATGGTCTCCAAGCTAGGAACAATATTCCATGTACCGGTATATGAAACAGCGGTTGGCTTCAAATATATTGCACCGCTGATGTTACAAAAAGATGCCCTTATTGGGGGCGAGGAGAGTGGTGGATATGGTTTCTGCCACCATATCCCGGAAAGAGATGCCATTCTCGCCGGGCTGTATTTCCTGGACTTCATGATTAAAACAAAGAAAACCCCCTCTGAACTTCTGGCCCAACTGTATAAGAAAGTTGGACCACACTACTACGACCGAATCGACTCACACATCTCCGATGACAAACGTCAAACAATCATACACAAACTCAGTAATATTCAACCGCATACCATAGCTGGTATCAAAGTCGCCAGTATAAAGGCAACAGATGGTTTTCTCTTCCAGCTCATTGATAAATCGTGGTTACTTATACGCTTCTCTGGCACAGAGCCATTAGTTCGTATATATGCCGAGGCTGAAAGCCCGGAAAAAGTTAGCGAACTACTAAATGAGGGTAAACAACTCATAGAACTTTAAGAAATTATTAGTTCTGCCATCCAGGTAATTATTTTATACCCGTAGTTGATAAGTACTGTGTTTCCAATGGTCGACCTACATTTTACGCACTTCAAATTCCACCAAATCAGCCCTTATCTAATCGAAAGGCCTCTCTGAAAGAAATAGGGTTAAAACATCTATAAAGAAAATGGCGGAGGGAGTGGGATTCGAACCCACGACTCCAATTTCTCGGAGTAACCACTTAGCAGGCGGCCGCACTAGACCTCTATGCGATCCCTCCTCTTATTTGTGGAGCTGAGGGGACTCGAACCCCTGACTTCCTCCTTGCAAAGGAGGCGCTCTCCCGGCTGAGCTACAGCCCCATAAGTAGCACGCTATTATAGCACATTATCCTGCCGTGATAGTAATTTGAAGATTGTAAGGTAAATACTAAAAAACGACAATTGCATGTTCCATGAACAATTCATTTGAATTGGAAACAGGTTAATGCTAGTATTCGAAAATTCAAACTAGTAATGAACATAAAAAGGGATTCCCTTATTAGTTATATCTCATCTTTCCTTCTAAATGGTATTATTAGTAATTAATTTATAAAAGGGTAGGTTTAAAATGTCAGATATATCTCTTCTGGTAGCTTGTGGAGCAGGGATACTCTCATTTCTGTCTCCTTGTGTCCTGCCACTTGTTCCTGTATACCTTGCCACTATAGCCGGCACGTCAGTCCTTAGTTCCACCCCCCCAAGCCGTAGACACGTTATACTGCACACTCTCAGCTTTATAGCTGGTTTCTCCCTGTTTTTTATTCTATTGGGGGCTTCTATGGGACTATTGGGCGCTATGATCCCTATTAGCTTACTAAATAGCATAGCAGGTATTCTATTAATCCTGTTTGGTCTCTTCTTGGTAGCTGCTACCAAAATATCTTGGTTGAATTATGAGAAGCGACTTAGCTTCAATCAGGCTAAGGGCTCAGGCTATATAAGATCATTGTCAATTGGAGCGATTTTTTCTCTGGGCTGGATCCCCTGTGTCGGGCCCGTATTAGGAGGCATACTGGCTTTAGCCTCTACATCACAAACAGTATGGCAGGGAATATATCTTTTAGTCGCCTATTGCCTGGGACTGGGAATACCTTTTCTTATAGTAAGTCTGGCTATAGGAACAATTACCCCCCATCTAAAATGGCTCAGCCGTCACGCACTTGTAACCTCAATAGTTAGTGCCGGGTTATTGATTACAGTTGGAATCCTTATTTTGACAGGGAACCTGGGAGGAATTATTATTTAATGAGTAAGAATCAATAATGTATTATTTTAAACTAAAGAAAATTAAAATATCATTCACACTTCTATTCATTTTTATACTATCATTGTGTATATTTATGTTAGGTTGCAATTCAACAGTTCCCGCTGATGAACTAGGATTAGTAGCACCAGACGAAGAAACCGTCGCTCCCGACTTCACCTTATCAACATTGTCAAATACGGAAGTAACCCTATCTCAGTTACAAGGAAAACCGGTGATACTTAATTTTTGGCATCTAGGGTGTGCACCATGCATAACAGAAATGCCTTATCTCAATGCAGCGAGCAAGGATTACTCCGATAAAATAACAATTCTAACTATCAACGCTAATGACAGCAGGGAAAACATCAAAGATTTCTTCGCCGATACTGAACAATATTTTATTGTTGCTATTGATCTCGATAAGCAAGCAAGTTCAGCTTATGGAATACGCTTTTTCCCTGTCACTTTTTTTATAGACAGCCAAGGTATCGTTCGTTATTTCAAGCTGGGAGAATTCGCTAACGAGAATAATCTACGCGAAAGCATAGACAAATTACTGAAAGAAGATTAGGAAAGGAGGATAATATGACAGTTAAAGTTGTAACCGACAGCACAGCCGATATCCCTGTTAAAGTAGCGCAAGAACTGGACATCGCTGTAGTACCATTGTACATTCATTTTGGGCAGGAAGTATTTCAAGATGGGGTTGATATCACCACTGATGAATTTTATCAACGACTGACAACGGAAAATGAATTACCGAAAACATCCGCTCCATCCTCAGGGACATTTATAGAGGTTTATAACAAGTTTGCCGCTGAGACCAATGAAATTATTTCCATTCACATCTCAGCCAAGCTTAGTGCCACCTACAATTCTGCTGTTGTAAGTCAGAATTCTATTGAAGCAGACTGTCAGATAAAAGTAATTGATTCCCAATTAACAACGGTTGCTTTGGGACTTGTTGTTGTTATCGCTGCCAAGGCAGCACAAGCCGGAGCAAATCTACATGAAATCACAGAGTTGATAACTCAAACCATATCAAAAACACACTGTTATGCCACAGTAGACACGTTGGAATACTTACATAAAGGGGGTCGATTGGGAAAAGCACAGACACTACTAGGTTCCGTGCTTAATATTAAGCCCCTGATAACAATACAAAAAGGAGAAGTCTATCCTCTTGAGAGAGTACGTGGTCGTTCTAAAGCAATAGCCAGAATATGCGATTTAATAAGCAAGTCCAACAATCCAAGAGAGATAGCTATAGCTCATGCCACAACTCCAAGTGAACTAGAATCATTAGCCACTTGTATACATTCATCATTCCCAGATAAGCAGCCCTATGAATCGATAATTGGCTCAACAATTGGCACTTATCTTGGGCCAGGTGCACTGGCAGCAGCGTTAGTTGAAAAATAATATCAGGCTATCTACCTGAAATAAAACTACTCGAGACAGGCAGTAACATTTTATTGTTCAAACTGCTTGAAGATGAGGCTGGCATTTATTCCTCCAAATCCAAAGGAATTGGATAAGGCTGTATGTACTGTCGTCTTTCTGCTTACATTTGGCACATAAACCAAGTCACACTCGGGATCGGGAGTTTCATAATTTATAGTAGGTGGAATAATGTCGTCCCTTATCGTTAGTACAGTAGAAATAGCTTCTACAACCCCTGCAGCCGCCAATAAGTGGCCAGTCATCGACTTGATTGAACTTATCGCCACCTTCTTGCTGTGATCTCCTAAAGCAATCTTTACTGCCTCAGTTTCAGCCAGGTCATTAAGTACAGTAGATGTACCATGTGCATTTATATAGTCAATCTCGTTAGCAGGGATTTCTGCGTCCTTTAATGCCAATTTCATACACTTAGCCTGGTTTCCTGCATCAGGTGCCGTTACATGGAAGCCATCTATATTAGTACTGTAGCCAACGATCTCTGCATAAATATTGGCATCTCTTTTTATAGCTGAGCCAAGTTCTTCAAGGATAATAATGCCAGCGCCTTCCCCAAGCACAAAACCATCACGGTTTTTTTCAAATGGACGTGATGCTTTCTCTGGCTCCTCATTTCTACAAGATATTGCTCCCATCCTGCCCAAACCCGCTATACCCAAAGGAATTAGATAGGCCTCACTCCCTCCCGTAATCACCGCCTCTGCTTCACCATATTGTATGAGTCTAAAAGCTTCTCCAATAGACTGAGTTCCAGTGGCACATGCAGAAACCACACACTTGCTTGGTCCTGTAACACCAAATGTAATAGCAATCTCAGCTATAGCCATGTTCGGTATAAAGCTGGTAACGAAGAAGGGAGAGACCTTTTTCGGCCCATTTTCCTGAAGGGAAAAAAGAGTCTTCCCGTATGTAGTCAGGCCACCAACAGAAGTGCCCACAACAACCCCTATCCTGTCACTGTTATTACCATTTATTTGTAATCTGGAATCATCTAAAGCCATATAGGCAGATGCCAGAGCATAGTGGATAAAGGGGTCAGTCCTCCTTATTTTTTTTCTGTCCAAGTAGTCTTCAGCCTGAAAATTCTTTAGTTCAGCAGCAATGTGTGTTTTTAGGTTGGAAGAATCAAATTTGGTGATTTTTGATACCCCTGATTTCCCTTGGCACAAAGCCTGCCACGTCTGTTCAACTCCTATACCCACTGGGGTAACAGCACCAACACCGGTGATAACAACTCTTTTCAGGTTTCTATTATTTGCCATTCTGCATCTTTACTTCTCCATATTCCTTTGCTGTACTTGTTGATCCATATCTTCAATCACAATATCAACGACGGTCCCTTTACTACGAGCAT
>JAUUZT010000121.1 GCA_030589825.1 Dehalococcoidia bacterium | reverse complement strand
GGTGGATACGATTAATTTTGCTGATCGAGTACCAGGAATGATGAGATTAGCCTTTACTTATCTCCGGAGTGGTCGTCCAGGGCCTGTTATGCTTGAAGTGCCTATGGATGTTATGAAAGAAGAGTTTGATGATTCGAAATTCCAATATAAGCCGGTAAAGGGACATAAGAGCCAGGGAGACCCTAATGACATTGTAGAAGTAGTAAAAGCATTGATAGCCGCTGGTAATCCAGTTATTCGTGCAGGTACGGGGATTTTATATGCGGAAGCATGGGAAGAGCTGCGTGAACTGGCTGAATTGCTTCAGATTCCGGTGGCCACATCGATGGATGGTAAAAGTGCTTTCCCTGAAGATCATCCACTTTCTCTAGGATGTTGCTCAAGGACAAGACCTGCTATGGTAGTACATTTCTTTGATAAGGCTGATGTGGTATTTTCTATAGGTTCAAGCTGTTTGAAAGAGACCTATACCAGCCATATTCCAAATCCAGAGAACAAGGTTATTATTCAGTCAGCGATTGATGAACGTGATATCAATAAGGATTACAATACAGAGTATGCCATTATCGGAGATGCTAAGTTAGTATTAAGACAATTAATCGAGGAAGCTAAAGTACAACTCGGAGCGGCTGGAAGACAGGATAATACTGCTCTTCTTAGTGAGATTAAGACCATAAAAGATAAATGGTTGGCAGAATGGATGCCGAAATTAACATCTGACCAGGTGCCGATCAATCCTTATAGAATAATTGGTGATTTACAAAAGGCCCTGGACGAAAAACAAACAATTGTGACTCATGATGCAGGTACCCCTAGGGATCATATGGTTCCTATGTATAAATCTAACACTCCAGGAGGGTATATTGGTTGGGGTAAATCCACCACTATGGGTGCTTCACTTGGTTTTGCAATGGGAGCGAAGTTAGCTCAGCCAGATAAAACATGTGTGGCTTTTATGGGCGATGGTGCCTTTGGAATGGTTGGAATGGATTTTGAAACTGCAGTAAGAGAGAATATCCCTATAATTGTTATAGTCATGAATAATGCTACGTTAGGAATGTTTAAGGGAATAAATCCAATAGCCTCTGAAAAATATGGCCTCAATGTTCTATCTGGAGACTATAGTAAAGTTGCGGAAGGACTTGGAGGTTATACTGAAAGAGTTGAGAAACCAGAAGAGATTATTACTGCAATATTACGCGCCAAAAAGGCAAATGACTCAGGAAGGCCAGCGCTTATTGAAATCATGACTCAGGAAGAACTGGCAATGTCCTGTCCAAATTTTTAAATTGGAATCATAGTTACATAATCTTTAAGTAATTATATTAAAAAAAGGAGGAAATAGGATATGAAAGCGGTAACTGCCCAGGCAAAAGTTTTAAAAAAGGAGGGGGTTAAATTCGTAACTGGTTTCCCAATGAATCTGTTACATGAAGCTCTCGCAAAAGAAGACATAAGGTTCATAAAATTCAGGACAGAGCGAGTAGCGGTCAATGTTGCTGATGGACTCAGCAGGTCTTCATTTGGTGATAACATTGGTGTTTGTGTTGTTCAACATGGACCAGGTATTGAAAATGCATTTGCTGGTGTCGCTCATGCATTTGCGGATTCTGTCCCGATTCTTGTCTTACCAGGCGGTGCACGTCGACCTGAATACTCTGTAGTACCTGATTTTAATATGAAGGCTTGCTACAAAGAGATAACTAAATATGTAGATACAATCGATCATGCAGACCGAGTATGTGAGATAATGAGGCGATCTTATACCCAGCTTAGAGATGGACGACCAGGACCGGTAGTAATTGAATTACCTTTAGCCGTAGCCAACCAAGAGATTGAGGATGCTTCATTTAAATATGACGCAGTCAAACGAACGAAAACAGGAGGAGACCCTGCTGATATCAAAGAGGTTATAAAAATGCTATTGGCAGCGAAAAGCCCTGTTATTCGTGCTGGGCAAGGGGTTCTTTATGCAAAGGCATGGAACGAGCTAAAAGAATTTGCCGAAATTATGGCTATTCCTGTGTACACTACCATGAATGGAAAGAGTGCATTTATGGAGAATCATCCGTTATCTCTAGGATGTGGTGCTAGAACAAATACGAAACAGTCTATGCACTTTGTGAAAAAGGCTGATGTAGTGTTTGCAGTTGGTTCAAGTTGTACGAATGAGACTTTTACCAGTCTTATCCCCAGTGATAAAGTTATTATTCAGACGACTATTGACGAGCGAGATATCAATAAGAGTTATGCTATGAAACAGGCAATCATAGGGGATGCCAAGATTGTGTTGACGCAGCTTATCGAAGAAGCTAAAAAACAGCTTGGTTCTGCTGGAAAGAAAGATAGTACTGCTATCGTTAAAGAAATCAAGGCTTTAAATGATGAGTTCGAAAAAGAATGGGCTCCGAGACTTAATTCTGATGAGACACCTATTAACCCTTACAGGGTAATAAGTGATATGCAAAAAGCTCTTGATATGAACAATACAATTGTGACCCATGATTCAGGCAATCCACGAGACCAGATGGTTCCAATGTGGAAACCAATAATACCTGGTGGTTATATTGGGTGGGGTAAATCAACCACATTAGGTCAGGGTATGGGTTTGGCTATGGGTGCAAAACTCGCCAATCCTGACAAGACCTGTATCTGGGTTGGAGGCGATGCTGCTATAGGTATGGTAGGTATGGACTTTGAAGTAGCTGCCAGAGAAAACATTCCCATACTGGCTGTTGTATTAAATAATAGTGTACTTGGTGGATATGGTGGAAATTTCCCGGTTGCCTCTCCTAAATATGGCCTCAATATTTTATCAGGAGATTATCCAAAGATTGCAGAAGGTCTTGGTGCTGGTTTCACCGCCAATGTAACTCAACCTGGTGAAATTATTCCTACAATTCAGGCAGCGGTTAAATCCATGGCCTCAGGTAAACCATCTCTGGTAAATATAGTGACTTCTGAAGACCCTGTATTCCCAATGTACCATAATCAGTGGTAAGAGCACTTTAGGTTTATTAACCAGCTTCTACCTTCAACAGAGTATTTACGCTGTTGAAGGTAGAAATTTATTTCCTCTTTGATTTCCTCATTCCCTATTCTAGTTGTCGTTGCGAACTGTGCTTTAGTATTTTTGAACCTCGACCTATTTGTTACAGTGGATAATGTGGACCGTTCTTCATTTGTTGCTCCGTAAACTATCCATATACCTGTAGAGATACCAGGTCGCTATAGTACGATATGGAGTCCATTTACCGGCTATTTGCATATAGATATCGTCTGACGAGGTTTTAGGGACGTTGTAGATGGAGCTAATCGCTGAACGAATAGCCCTGTCATCAACAGGAAACACACCCAGCCTGTTCATAGAAAACATCAAGTACATTTCCGCTGTCCATCTACCAATGCCCTTTATCTCTGTTAGTTTAACTATGATGGTTTCGTTGTCCATGTCTTCAAAGCTGTCAAAATCAAGCCTGCCCGATAGCACATAATCTGCCAGGCATTTCAAATAGTTTATCTTTGGTAAAGAAAGCCCCGTTTGTCGGAGTCTATCGTCCTCTATTTTTATGAGTTCAACTGGGTTAACACGAAGATTAGTAAATAGCGAATCAACCCTGGAGCGAATTGAATTAGCTGATGATTTGGAGAGTTGCTGGCTGACTATGGAGTAGGCTAATGAAGGAAAACCTTGCTCTCTACGCACCAGCAGACATGGGCCGATTTGGTGGATAACATGAGCCAGTTTTTGGTCGGCATCACAGAGTTTATCAACTCCAATTTCTAAACTTGTCGTCTGGCTCATTACCTCTACTATTATAGCTTATGGTTGGAGCCCTTCTACAATGCGCTATAGTGGGTTCCGTTCCGAATCTATGGATAGAGGGATGAAATGATGAGTGAATTTAGTTCCAGATCACAAGCTCCACAAGTCTCTCGTCTTTGTAGCGTGTAAGTGAAAATTTGGATTTTTTCATCATGAAATGTCTGATCATACCGTCTTGTGATCAATTTC
>JAUUZT010000221.1 GCA_030589825.1 Dehalococcoidia bacterium | reverse complement strand
ATGTTAAGAAGAGTGATGGGCAAAACATGAGGTTTAGCAGCAGCATTGAGGTCGATGCCCCTATAAATGAGGTGTGGGCGTTGATTGACGAACTTGAAGAGTGGCCCCAATGGATGCCGTCCATTAGGAAAATTGAGAGGGTCTCCGAAGGGCCTTTGACAGTAGGTTCACAGATCTCTGTCACAGCTAAGGTCGGTAAGCTTTCAATCACCTTGTTGATGACGATCATTGAATTTCTCCCCGAGCGTTCCGTGGTCATGCAGGGAAAAGCCCTGGGCACTAACTTAACACGCTTCTATTATTTTGAACCTGTAAATGGCAAGACAAAGGTCACCTTAGGTGGCGATGTCTCTGGGCTGCTGGCATGGCTGGCACGCCGAGGCGGTCAAGCAGTATCGGATGAGATGGTGCAAGCGGCAAAAAAGAGGCTCGAGTCACCAGGTACCTAACATAGCAACCATTCGGGAACAGGTATAACCCGGTCAGAATTAAATAGCTAGCCCTGAGTTGAACTCATCGCAAGATTCTGATAGACTACCCCATTGTATCCTATTTAAACCTACTATGGAGAAGTAATGAAAAGGCCCCCCGGTTCAATATCGTTAAATTGCATGGATAAAACGCTGTTATCTTTTGACTGCGCCAATGAACCTATGATTATTCACGCCATTATCGATATCGAGGGTGCAGATGAAATTGACCACATTAGATTGAACCAATGCATTCAGTCTGCCCAAAATGCCTTCCCCATAATGAGATCGATTCTGAAAGATAAGTATCTCTGGCCCTATCGCGAGATACAGGAAGACGTTGGTGCGGAAGTATTGACAGTGCAAGATTTGACCAAAGTTCAGAATGCAATATATGAGGATTATCTCTTCGAATGGATGAACCGGCCCATGGACTTGGGTAAGGCATTCCCCGTCAGAGTGCTCCTTATAAAGAAAACTGAGCTTGAATCCGCACTGATTTTCACTTTTCACCACTCGTCAACAGATGCACTTCGCGCTTGTACCTTCATGAAAAAGGTCATTGAAACGTATAACAGCGGCGGTTGCAATGACTCAGACGTGTCAGAAGATATCCGCACATCCCGTAAAGGAGACGAGTTAATAGAATTCTTACAGAGTAAAAGGCCGAGAGTACAGCACTATTATATGAGGCTTCTGTACAGCATTTTCTACAGACTTGTCTTAGCAGCAATACCTTTCCCGGCAAGGATTTTCCACGATAAATCGGGAACCTCAAGAATAATCAATCTCTGCAATAGAACGATAGGACCAAAGGAATTAAAAGAATTGGAGTCCAAAGCAACGTCAGTAGGGGTTGAGCTAAACGACATTCTTCTGGCGTCAGCCTACAGGCTGGTGGAAAAATGGAACGGGATGCATGGGAAAGTCAGCAAAAAAATACGCGTGATGGCACCGGTAAATATCAGCATAAGGGGATTTTCGCAAGTTCTTTGTAACCAGCTATCCTGGATTTCCATACCAACCTGGCCGAAAGATAGGTCTAATCAAGCAAAACTATTAAAGAAGTTGCGATCAGAAGTCATCTATCAGTCCATGACCAGGAGATTCCATGATATACCGTATTTTTTCTATGTAATTACCCGCCTTCCCCTGTTCATTTCAGTGATGATTTGCAGGATATTTGTGATTACTCGAACGTATACTGACTCCGTTTTCTTTACAAATATAGGAGTTGTCTGGCCTCAGATCGGCTCCGAAGAATCTGCCGTAACCAGTTTGGGTAGCGCTAAAATCGTTAATTTTACTGGCTCAGCATTTGTAATAACGCCGATAAAAATGAGCTTCGGTGCAAGCATCTATAATAAGACCCTGAACGTTTCTCTCGCTTATAGACCTGCCATGTTCTCCAGAGAGAAGGCTCAACAGTTCTTAGATCTATTTATTGAAGAAGTATTGAACTATCAAGTCAACTCGTAGATAGCATGGCAGTATAGCGTTATTAGCTGCAAAAAAGGTCACCCTATTATAATGAGGATATTGTTGCACTTATATATTTGCGAGATAGAAAACTACACGGTCAGTCCGGAGGGATCATGACAGTATCGCTGGTGAAATTTGACGATTCCCTGGATTCGCTTCGCAAGGCGGTTGAACTGTGTAACGGATTTGAGAAACTAAATAGCACCGGTAAAATCCTGATAAAACCCAATAACTGCTTCCGGCACAGATTATTGCCTCCCTATGGAATGGTCACCACCTCAAAGATCATAGATGGAGTCATACAATTACTGCTTGAATATGGCTGCAAAGACATCTCTATTGGCGAAGGTGCCATATCTGGCATACTTAATGAACTTGAGCCATATACGAAACGAGGTTTTAAGGGTACAGGCATTGACAAAGTGGCTGAAAAATATGGAGTTAAACTAATAGACTTCAACCAGGGTCCTTTTCAGGAAGTAGATCTGGGAGGGGTAAAGGCTCAAGTTGCCCCGGCAGCCTTAGAGACAGACTTTCTTATAAATATTCCGGTGCTAAAAACACACCTGCAAACAAAAGTCTCGCTCGGTTTCAAGAACCTGAAGGGATGTCTCAACAAAGCTTCGAGACAGAAGTTTCATACCACCAACCGATTAGATAGTCTGATTAGTCTATTAAACGAATCTATTAAAAGCGACCTGGTCATAATTGATGGAATATACATGTTGGAAAAGGGT
>JAUUZT010000070.1 GCA_030589825.1 Dehalococcoidia bacterium | reverse complement strand
ATAGAGATAATGCAGAGGTACAATATAGGGTTTTCCATTGTTATTCATAGCTAAACGGCCTACAGGCTGGCTCTCCAACAGTGCCACCATACTTTCCGAGTCCATATTTTGTCCCGACATAATTCCCTCCTGCCAGTTATTAAAAACACACACGATTATTGCTGAAAGTTTACCATGTATTGTTAACGAGTTATATGGCATAAAATGGAAAAAAGACTAATTGCAGACTGCTACCTGTGGAACAGGTTAATCACAATGAAATATACAGTGTTACCTGGGATAAATTATTAAAGCAGCTGTCTATGCCGACGCCATCAACAATGCAACGCTGTTCTCGAAATGCTGTTCACTGGCAAATGCACCCGTCTTTGCGTAGAGAACATTGCCCTCTTCATCCAGGAAAAAGGTGGTTGGGGTATAGCGTATTCCGTAGACAGAAGTGACTTGCCCTGTGCTGTCCAGAGGTACTATGAAACTTCTTTCATCATCGCCAAAGAATTCGCTCACCTTTGATTCGCTTTCCCCTATATCTATAGCCAGAATTGTCAACTCATCCGGATATTTTTTTGCCGCTGCTTCGAAATACTTCATTTCAGCGACACAGGGGGGGCATTGGGTAGTCCAGAAATTGAGCACCACAAATTCTCCCCTTAACTCCGACAGGATTATATCCGGCCCCCCTAGTGTGGGCAGAATAAAAATTGGTGCCTCAATGTCTTCTTCCAGTACCATCAATCCCAGTTCTTCAGCCGAAGTTCCGGGAGAGTCAGCACTGCTGGAAGAAGTGCAACCTGCAGCAGTTGCTAACAGAATTAATATTGTGACGAGAACGATTGTTTTAGATAGCAGATTCTTCATTTTTTTCATCAACATTTTATCGAACTAACTTTAGCAGCAATCATTAACGCTACCCAGGCTACCGGGCAGCGGGTAAATGCCTATATATTAGTTATCTCCATATTATTTCTTCTATTTCTCCTGATAGTTTCTTTCCCCAAATAACAGGGTCCCTATCCTTACAATATTTGCCCCTTCCTCTATGGCAATTTTATAAGAATTTGTCATTCCCATTGAAAGACAGTTCATCTCGATATTGGGAATATCCAGATTTTTAATCCTCTTAAAAATCTCCTTCGTTGCTACGAAATAGGGCCTCGAATCCTCCGACTCACCAAAGCGAGGACCCATCGTCATTAACCCCATTACCTTTATATTCTTAAGACCCGCAAGCTCTCTCACCAGCTTTTCGGTATTCTCAGGTAACACTCCTGCCTTTTGTTCTTCCCTGCCACTATTTATCTCAATTAGAACCGGCATCACTTTGCCAATCTGACCACATCTCTTATCAATTTCCGTTGCCAGTTCAACAGAGTCAACCGTCTCAATCATATCAAATATCCGAGCTGCGATTTTTACCTTGTTACTCTGGAGATGACCTATAAAGTGCCACTTCGCTGCCTTTCCTATACTGTTATATGCCTTTTCTGCTTCCTTGACATAGTTTTCTCCGATTATTTTTACTCCAGAGTTTATTGCCTCCATGATTTCATCAGCTGTCCTTGTCTTGGCAGCTGCCACCAACTGGATCCCTTCCGGTAATTCAGCCAGTATTGCCTTAATACTCTCTTTACTCATTATTATTATTTATCTCTCTATCGTCCGAGCTTCTCACTGAGCTTCTGCCACAGTGATTCTATCTGCTGAGAAACCTCACCCTTTGAGTATTCCACCACAGGAAGACCCTGCACAAGGGCTTCGGTAACAACATTATCAAATGGAATCCTTGCGGCTACCTGTACTCCCTGATTGAGACAAAACTCTTCAATCTGCCGGGTATTATCCTCATTAATGTCATACTTATTGATACAAACCATAGCTGGAATATCAAAGTGCTGGCAAACACTGAGCACCCTCTCAAAGTCATGTATTCCGGATAATGTCGGTTCAGTCACCAGTAAAGCCATATCCGCCCCTGACAATGCCGAGATAACCGGGCAACCAATACCCGGAGGCCCATCGCTGATAATATAATCAAATTCCTCTTTCACGGCAATCTCCCTGGACTGCTTCCTGACCAGTGCGACCAGCTTGCCGGAGTTTTCCTGGGCTATCCCCAGGCGGGCATGAACTAAAGGTCCATATTTACTACTAGAAATAAACCACTGTCCCGCCATGCAATCCTGCATGGTAATCGCCTCAACAGGACAGATATGAGAACAGAAGCTACAACCTTCACAGGCCACAGGGTCAACATTAAAATCTGTAATAGCATTGAAGCGGCATAATTCCTGGCATAGTCCGCACTCGGTACATTTTTGCCTGTCAATAAAGGCAACCTGCCCACTCCAGAATTCATTTTCCTCTTGAATAGTAGGGTTAAGCAATAAATTAAGGTCAGCAGCATCAACGTCGCAGTCGACCAGCACTTTCCTCTGTGCAATCGCCGCAAAGGAGCCCACTATGCTGGTCTTTCCTGTTCCGCCCTTACCACTCAAGATTACTAACTCTTTCAATTACCATCTCCTGTCAGTTCCAGGATTTTATCGAAAAGTTCCAGGAACTTGTTCTTCCATTGCGGCATGCCCTCGGCCAGAGTGATACCTCGAGAATACAAGTAAGCAATCTCAGTATCCAGTGGAATAGTCAGCATAATTGGAATATTCTCCCTGCGGCAATATTCCTCCGTCTTGCTATCACCTACACCAACACGATTGAGCACCACTCCACATTTAATATTAAGTTTTCTAATTGCTTCCACTGCCAGCATAAGGTCATTCAACCCAAATGGCGTTGGCTCAGATACCAGCAGACAAAAATCGCTTTCCCTCACCGCTTCAATGACAGGACAAGATGTTCCCGGTGATGCATCTACTATTGCCACTCTATCATTATCAACAAGCTCTTTCACTCTTCTAATGATTGGTGGTGCCATAGCCTTGCCAATTGCAAGCCTTCCCTGAACAAAGTCAATACTATCTGCATATCCCTTCTCTATTACACCAATTCCATTTGCCCTCTCCGAGATAGCCTTTTCAGGGCAGAGATAACTGCATGCGCCACAGCCATGACAGAGGTCCGGAAAGATAAGCACCTTTTGTTTCACCACCGCAATAGCGTTATAAGCACAAACTTCACCACATCTACCGCAGTAGTTACATTTGTTATCATCTACCTCAGGAATCATGACTGAAGCTGTTTCTTTATAAGTAGACACAGGCTTCAAGAAAACGTGGTCGTTCGGTTCCTCCACATCACAATCCAGAAGCTGTACACGATATTTTTCTTTTAATGAAAGGGCAAGACTGGTAGCTACCAAAGTCTTGCCCGTGCCCCCTTTACCACTGGCAACAGAAATTATCATATTATTCCCGGGTCATTCTTGCCCCACAGTTAGGACAGCTGATAGTGTTACAGGGCTTTCCTATCTGATGAGTTGCCTTGGCACCACAAGCAGGGCAGACACAGTTCCCACTTGGGCCAGAACCTGGTCGGTCACCTCCCATCCTGCCTGCGCCTCCAGCTCCTCTTCCACTACCCGGCCTTCCCCCTCCTGGGGGGCCACTTCCGTCTCCTCTAGGCATACTTACACCTCCATTATTGTTATTTACTACATCATTGGTAGTCCACAGGTCCCTGTGCTACAGTTTCCTGTACTACAGGTAGAGCCCCCATATCCTGAAGAGCCAAACGACTCAGAACCTATACTGCTGAAAGAAGAAATCAGCCGTTTTGGATTCTTTGCCTTGCATTTAGGGCAATTCAGGCTGGAACCGTCTGCTCCCATTGACTGCCTGACCTCAAAACTTTCTCCACATTTTGTACACTGGTATTCATATATTGGCATTATTATGATCTCCCCTTCTTTTCTAATCCTTCTATACGTCGTTGGATATCAGTTATCTGTTGAGCCAGCGCATTTGACTGCGCATTGAGTTCTTCTATCTCCTGAGCCGGATTATCAGACTCTGCCGCAGGGCTCTCTACTGGCCCCGTTTCATTTCCCATACCTCTACCAATACCACGTCCCATTCCTTTACCCATGCCACGACCCATTCCCCTGCCAGAACCACCACCTGCGCCGAAGTGGT
Source organism: Dehalococcoidia bacterium (assembly GCA_030589825.1). GTDB lineage: Bacteria > Chloroflexota > Dehalococcoidia > GIF9 > AB-539-J10 > JAUUZT01. The sequence continues at coordinate 1,205 of JAUUZT010000070.1, read as the reverse complement.
CAACGACATTGGCCTGCGAGGAAGCTTCAAATGCTCCCTCTTTGTATTTTTCAATGGCGTCTTTAATCTTTCCTGAAACGCCGGTTATTACCTGAACTCCAGCGGCGGACAATACCTGGTAGGCGTTGGGACCGCAGTTTCCTGTAAGTACAACCCCAACATCTTTGCCAACAATCACCTGTCCTGTTGAGATTCCTGCCCCACCGGAAGCCATGGCATTAGTGTTCTGTATAGACTCCGCCTCCATTGTCTCGGGGTCAACAATAATAAAATACTGGCAGCGACCGAAACGTGGATCTACCTCGGCATCCAGAGTTGAACCCGTACTTGAAATAGCAATTCTCATAATTTACTCCTTTTAATTTTTATCATAACAATCAGTTTTCTAACTCTCGTCTTGCAGTTTGTTAATTCTGGTCTCTATTTGCTCTAGTTCAGCCTTTATTGCTTGAGACTGATTCTTTAAAAAGTCCAGTTCTTGCTCCCCCATCAAATCCATTAGGCATATTTCACCTCCTGTTCTTCGGGCTCTTCCAAACCACCTTGTGAGTTTCTTTATCACTACATTGCTCACAATAGCCCTCTAAATAAAATTCAACCTTGGTAACGTTAAACCCATGCTCATTCTGTACCTTATTCACCAACTTGCGAATCAACGGACTCTCTATCTCAATAATCTTTCCACAGCAATTACACACCATGTGCTGATGGTCAGAAGGCCGCTTTATCTCATAGTAGCAGCGCATCTTTCCAAGCCTTCTCTCATCAACCAATCCCAGTGTTTTGAATAGATTCAGGCTGCGGTATATGGTTGCAGGGCTGATTAACTCACCTTTAATACTGGCAAGTCGGTACAGTTCCCGGGCATCTATATGCCCATCGGCCTGCTTTATCAGCTCCAAAAGCAGACGCCGTTGAGCAGTCATCGGATGACCCTGCATTTTGCCACTCTGTTTGCGACTGAGTCTCAATTTCATACTTGTATTATAACCCCTCATACCAACTGCTTGTCAAATAAGCAATTTACCTCTGATCCTCTTTGTTCAATGTTACCATCTGCCTCATAGCGTAATTTATTCACAGAATATTTTGATAGTGACAAAATCACAGGCCACTAACTGAAGATACCACTCTATTTGACAAGATATTTTTACTTTGATAAACTGATACTTACTTAACGGTCGGTAAGTAAATAAATGAAGATT
>JAUUZT010000030.1 GCA_030589825.1 Dehalococcoidia bacterium | reverse complement strand
CTTGGCCTTTCATTATACATTGGCCTATTACAGCCAGGACATCCACTCGTTTCAAAAACTTCACTAGATTTGATAGTGTTTTCAATCATTATTGGCATGATGTTTGTCGATTTAATCTTGCCCTTTTTAAAATTAATATCATTAAACCGCGCTAGTTTATTGACAATTAAATAACGGACTAGCTGTAAGGCTCTATATCTTCCTATTTCTGGTGAAGAAAAAGATAAATTAGTCCCTTTTACTGGAGTAAAGGCAAAGAGTGATACTCTATAATTCAAATCAGACAATCGCTGAAATTGTTCTACCATCTCCTCATCCGTCTCTCCAAGGCCAACAATAAGATGTACTGACACTGTACCAAATACTTCTGCAACATCAGTAAGGAAATGATTATAATAATCCCAACTAAAACCAGGTTTCATCTCAGCGAAAATCTTCTGGCTTGCACAATCCAGTCCAATACCAACCATATCAACTCCGAGGTCTTTCAATCGCACTAGTGATTCTTTATCCAGAGGGTTAATACAAACTGAGACAGGAAGAGTTGATACTTTTTTTATTGCTTTGACAAGAAAATATAGATCGGTGATGAGGTCTGCATATTTCAATGTCTGAATACAAATACGGCTTGCATTGCAATTGTCTTTAATTTTATCCAGAACCAAATTTAAATCAAACTCCGGCCAAGTAACCCGGGATAATAATCTCTTGTCTGCCTTGTTATCCATCGATTGAGTACAGAAGCGACATTTGCCAACACAGTGATTACCTAGCAGAGCATAGACCGTGGAAGGTAGTACATCAGCTTTAATCGGCCTCAATCCTAAAATCATGGCCGAACCAACACTGAGCCGAATACTGAAGATATCCGTTTGGATGTTATTTTCTGTCTTCATTATTTCTATTAATAGCAATATCAGGATATTCCAAGTTTACGGGAGAAATACCGAATTGATTTAAAGCCTCTACTACAGCATCTACAGGAAGACCCATAACGTTATAATAATCACCTTCTATTCTATCAATGATAGCAGCCCCAATCCCCTGTATAGCATATGCTCCAGCTTTACCCATTGACTCTTGAGTTTCAACATAAGAGTCAATCTCTTCTACACTTAAGTTTTTTATATATACTTTTGTTTCAACTGATTGCGACACAGTCTTACCATCAGTAGTATCCATTACAGTAAATCCTGTTATTACAGAATGAGGCCTTCCCTTTAGATTTGTAAGTATTTCCTTTGCTTCAGCTAGAGAATTTGGCTTGCCAATGATTCGCTTGTCCAAAACAACAAATGTATCTGCTGCGATGATTATCGCACCTGTATTTTTATTGCCAACTGTCTTCGCTTTATAAAGAGATAATAGTTTCGCTAGTTCCAGTGGTTCCTGCTGATCGCCAATATGTTCCTGACAATAGCTAGGTTCAATCTCAAACTGCAACCCAAGCTGCTCTAGTAACTCTTTTCTCCTGGGAGACGCTGAGGCCAATATTATTCTTTTCATATTAGCAAAAAGATTTTTCTACCGATGTCTTCAACGTAATATTTAGTAAGCAGAAGTCGAGTTTGTATCAGTTGGAAACAACAATTTAAATTCTTCAATAATTCTTCGTTGTTCTTTCAACCGCGCCAAAGATTCGGGATTTAGCCGTGCCTCATATCTCCTTAGCCTTCTATACATTCTCTCAATTTCAGCGGCTTTGGCCTTTTCCTCTCTAGCTTTGATAGTTTCAGGAATCCTACCAAACTGCCTGCGCAGGTACCTGATTCCTATAGGTATTGCTTTAATTTTCCTAATGAAAAAAATAGTGAATTCACCAAGACCCGCTAGAACACCAGTAAATACCTTTTTACCCCTGCCAGTATCTCTAGAGAAAGTCGAGCCTTTTGATGGCTGGTAATACCCATCCACTTTACCTTCATTTCCAAAATCTATGTTGTCCTGGAATCCTGTATGCTCATGAATAGCTGATGCAGTACTCGCCCTTCCTAGGCCCATTATTGTGCCGCCAAACTCCCTATCAGCATCTGTATTTATGGCAGAAGGCATTACTGCTTGTTCGCCATTAGTTATCGTTCCTTGAAATTCCTGCAAGTTGGCAGTATGATGAGCAAGTCCAAGAGTCAGCATTTGTTTCTCTCTAGCACCTCTGCTCCTAATTACATTTTCAATACCTTTTGGATGTCCTGCTCTGGGGATATCTAATATTCCAAAGATAACTCCAATGACCTCATTGGTAGCTGGTCTAATTACTGGTGCACCATAGATTCCATTTGGCATAGGCATATTAAGTTCATATGAATAAGTTCGAACAAATCCAGGACAGTCATAATCGAATGACCTTGTGATATAACCGTGCATAAGCCTTGGATTGAGTTGAGAAGTCGATATCTGCTCTCCAATAAATTCTCCTTCCCCAGGAGAATATCCATATACCATTACCTCATCCCCAGGTAATGCTTCTATGACACCAATGTGGAGGCCTTGATCATAGACAAAATCTACATGCGCTACAGCAAGATCCAGTCCTTCACTATGTTGCTTAATATCCAGAAGACTATGGATTGAATATCCAGAACCGTCTTTAAACATTACTGCATATTGTTGTTTTTCCTGAAGAGCCTCACGCACACACTGCCAACAGGTTATTAATACATTTGGAGCTATCAGAAAACCTGTACCACGAAAAGAAACAGGTCTCAACGTATTGGATTCTATTATAACAATAGGCAGAACATTCTTAAGTTTATTATCAACACCAAACATAGTGAACCTACCCCCCAACGGAAGATAACTATGTTAAATATTAGTTCTCTTCAATAAGCATCCGACTATTTGTATTATTATCATTATTCAAACAGCCTCATTCTAAACTAATCTGTTTCTATCTACAAGCATATTGAGCAAATTATTAAGAGCATAAGCTATTAGATAAAGATAGTTATATATATTGCAATATTAATTTTATAATATCCTAATCAAATTGATTTATTAAGCTTCCTGAATGTTAAAGGCACTAACACAAATTGTATCTAATCACCATTACTCAATTAGATTTGTTGATTCTCAGAAATATTACTGGGGAAGGGGGGACTCGAACCCCCACGCTTTGCAGCACATGATCCTAAGTCATGCTCGTCTGCCAATTCCGACACTTCCCCACGGATAATTATTAGATAACAACAAACCAACTTATACAATATGTTAGCATTTTATTTTTAGTAGCCAAAGTTTAATTGGCGATTTTATTAGTATCGCTACTAATACAGACTTAAGCTGATATAAATCTTTTTAAAAAGATTTTTTCATACATTGCACTACAAATATATATAGATAGTACATATATTTATGATACATTAGCGTTAAAATTCAATGCCAATAAAAAAAGGATAGAATATCCAATAAAGTTATGTTATTGTATTAGGTCTATAGTAACAGAATTTAGCAAGAGCAATTTAGTAAGCAATAATACTGGTACACAAAGGAGGCGGTTATGACCTATTTGATCTTCAGCGTTACTCTCATCGGTGTTATTATCACAGCTACATCCTTAGGTTTGGTAGCCAAACATGAAGGAGGAGAAGCCAAATACGAGAAATTATTCGATACAGGACTAGCGGTAATCCTGCTAAGTTTCGTCCTGATGTTGATCTTCTTTGCTGGAACCGACGTTGGCTATTGATTCAAATCTTACTAGAAAAGAACTCTCTAGTCTTCAGTAGGTTTAATCAACAAGATTGGTATATTAATGCTGTGTAGCACGCGATCAGTAGTTGTCCCCAGGAAGAGACGACTGATTCCAGTTCTGCCATGTGTCGACATAGCAATAAGGTTAATTTTTCTCTTTTGGGCGACGTCAAGAATCTGATCTGCAGTAGAATTAGATCGGGTAACTGCGTCACAGTTAACGATTATTCCATCTTGTTTCAATTCTTTCCCGATTTCTACTAAATAACTTTCTGCCTGTTCCTTAAGTTGAGATAGTTCCGCATCAGTGTATGGAACTATAACAACTGCTTCTCCAACAGGAACATGATGAGATGGAGATAATACACGTAAAAGTGTTACTTCTGTTTCTTCATCCTTACTAACACCGTACATGAAGTTCCTTACATAAGGTAAAATAGCTTCACTCGCATGTGAACCATCCAGAGGAATAAGCACCTTATTCAGTATTTTACTTCCACGTTTCATTTTTGGGGCCTCAGCATTGATAATTAGCACAGGTTTACTGGTTTCTCGTATCACTTTATCCGCCGTACTTCCTATATTCCATTTATTTGTGTCGGATTCACTACGGCTTAACCCAACGATAAGGCCTATATCTTCATTTAGAGCATAATCCACAATAATTCTATTAGCCCGTCCAGCTAAGGCAACGGATTTCACAGCACCTTTAGTATGTCTTTTTACAATTTGGGATATATGCTGGAGATATACTTGGTGCTCATGGCAAAACCGCTCTAAATCAGGTGGGCAAAAATGTAACAAGACAATTTCCGAATTCAGTCTCCTCCCCATTTCTTCTACATATGGTAAGACAAGTTCTCCAAGTTCTGACCCATCTAATGGAACAAGTATTTTCTTCAACATCTTTATACTCCTCTGCCATTCAGCTATAGCTATTAATTCTCACTTTGACTTTATTCATTATACCAAAGGTCACATTTAAGCAATAGGCTTAAATAAATATTTTTAAAGTTTATGAGCTATTATTTTCATATTTTATTTGAAATATCTCAATATTTTTTCTAGGACAGAAACCAATTTAGTGGGTTTTAACGATAATTACATGTAACTTTTATCCATAACTAATATGGAATATATCCTAGTATAAAAACAACACTGGCTATATATGAAACTCAATGATATCTCCATCCCGAAGAACATGCCGCTTGCTAGCTCTCTGTCCTTCAAAAACTCCTGAACCCCAAACAACAGCGTATTTTAATTTTTGACGAAAATCTTTATGTACCGATTCTGCTGCATCTTCGACTGTATCTCCTCTTTTCATAATCATTGGGTCACTCAAATCAACCTTGCTACCAGGAATTTTAGTATACACACGAATGATATCCAAAGCATAGAAGATAGTATTCTTTAGTTCCTCCAAACCATGCCCTTCTTTGGCTGATATTGAAGCTATAGGAAATATACCATCATATCGATTTTTCAGTTTCTTCCACTCAATCATCGCATTATTAACGTCATCCTTATTAGCAATAATTAATGCTTTACTGGTAAAACTTCCAGGAGTTATTTCCTGTCCACTACTAATAAATTCTATCCTAGTTTCCTTCATTACTTTCAAGGTGCTCTCCAATTGGAGTATAGGATCTGAGCCAAGTTCAACAATGATAGCAATTAGGTCGGCTCGTCTAAGTGAATTACCAAGCAATGTTCGAATATTTTTATGTTCTATGGGCGGCGTATCTATTAATTGAATTTGTACATTATCAAATTTCATCATTCCTGGAATAAGCGTCTTTGTAGTGAAAGGATATTGAGCTACAGCAGAGACTGCCTCTGTAATAGATATTAATAGTTTGGATTTTCCAACATTTGTATGCCCAACTAACATCACCTGAGCAGCACCTTCCTTTTCAATATAAAAACCAGCTCTTCTTGCTGTAGCATTTCTTTTTTCCGCCTCTTGAGAAAGCTTAGCAATTCTTTTTCTTAAATCCGCATGTAATTTATCAGTACCCTTATGATGAGGCATTATGGCAAGCATCTGCTGTAAAGCGTCAAGTTTTTCTTCAGTATCTCTTGCCATTCGATATCTTTTTTCAGCTTCAACATATTGTGGCGGTAAATTTGCTGGCATAATTTTATTTTATCACCATCCTTATCAAGTGAAACAATTGTTTTTTAAAGGGCCTCATATATATGTACTAGTTATCAATTTGTATATGAATAGACAGTACTATTGCAATTTCATATATGATAGAATGTCAGGCAATATAAAATGACAACAGATATTTCCCCGCAAGATATACTAGATATTTCCTATAGGGGTATCAGAAACTACTTAACCCATCGTCCTTTAGCCCTGTCTCTGGAAGTTACACTTTCATGCAATTGTAACTGTAGACATTGTGACCTTGGAGGCATGATAAAAGATGAAAAACAAATTACGCCAGATGACTATGCAAAATTAACCCAACAACTAAAACCACCAGTTGTACAGATATCAGGTGGCGAACCTCTTCTCCGTAAAGACATAGTCGAAATTGTCGCAGCAATTAAAAATGGAAGAGGGTCCCCTTATCTAATACTTGTAACTAATGGAGCATTACTGAACGAATCCTTATATTTACAGTTGCACAATGCAGGAGTAAATCAGCTTTCAATATCTCTTGATTTCCCAGATGAGAGGCATGATGATTTTCGACGTCATCGCGGCCTGTATAAACATCTCAGTAACACCATCCCGAGCTTGGCTAAGATTGGCTACCACGACATTCTCTTGAACACAGCTATAACTAAAGCCAATTATAATGAACTAATACCAATAGCTAATACAGCTACTAATTGGGGAGTCTCTGTGTCATATAGTGCATATACTCCATTGCGTACAGGTGATAAAAGTTATTCTATAAATGATGCAGAGGCTTTAAAACTTCTTCGCAACAATATCTATAAATTAATAGAGTTAAAGAAGTATAGCAACTGTATAACCAATTCAGATACAGTGCTTTTAAATACAGTAAAGTTTTTTGAGCAGGGTTATATGCCAGGTTGTAAGGCTGGTATAAGTTTTTTTGTAGTGATGCCTGATGGTAGTTTTATTCCCTGCTCACTACATCGCCACAAATTTTCTAACCAGAAAGATATGATAAATAATTATTCCCGAACTAACAAATGCGGCGCCTGTTGGGTGAGTATTAGGTCCTACACCGACCGATCCCTTCTTAGTTTACTAAAAGATATGCCGGTGTACACAAAAAGACTCTGGGCTCTACGTAAAGGTTATTTATCTAATAAAAATAACAAATCACCTTAATCTGAGTTAAAAGAACGACGGTAAAAAAGCTAGAAGTCTAAATCCCAAGTAAGCTTCTATAATACACCTGAGAGCTCGACCAATAAAGCAAGCTATCAAGAACTTCCATAAAGGATATCTGGTCGATCCTGCAACTATACCAATAAGATCAAATATCAATATGGGTAATAATGCAAAAAGGAAAATAGCAAAATAGCCATACTGCGTCATCCACCGCTCCGCACTCTTATATTTATCCAAGTAACCAGTTAGAGCTATTTCCCTTCCAAGATAACCAGCCAGATAACTGGTAGGTTCTCCAACAGTAGCCCCAACTGCAGCAACAAAGCCAACCAGCAAGGGATTCATAACCGTTCCAGCAGCGATATTGATTGCCTCCCCAGGAACAGGAAATAATATTGAAGCACAACAAATCATGTTTATTAAAAACACCCCTGAATAACCATAGGCCAAAAAGCGTTTTATATCTAGATGAGTACGAGCTATGAAAAAAAGCGCTATAGCTAAAGCTAATATCAGGACAAACGCGACTATCTGAAATGACTTATGAGACAACACCCTGTCCCTTAGAAACTGAATTATTGATGTATAGTTCATATATTCAAATAAAACTATGTTATATAGTTATAAATCTAACAATTAATAAGCCTACATCTCATAGTTACTAAATAAACTAGTGCCACATATTCTTTGTTGATTCAGACACCAGCACATTATTCATCTGATAATAATCAACATTTTATAATTAAAAAACACATACAGATAATACTAACTTAATCAATTTTACAACGTAGCCAGAACCTGTCACTCTGGGGGTCGATATAATAAAAATTGTTGCCAATAAAGCACCCATTGTCAAAATGCCACTCATTTTCACCCTGAGTCACTAGTGCAACTGATACTACGTATCCATCTTTATAGGCGCGTGCCTGAAGTAGACGAGCAAAATCATCACAATCGAATTGGTTAGTAATGTATTCATTATTATCCGTATTGTCCTGTAATAACCAAAGCTGCATTTCCTCTTCATTCCGAAATTCCCTGACGATTTGCCATGGACCCGGTTTTTCCTTATATGCATCACTCCAAAATTCTGCTTCCTTATGAGCCTCTGCTATAGCATCCTTTTCTTCAATTGGCCTGTTATTCTCTACATCTATAATATATTCTAAACGTACATATTGTTTTTCTAATTCTTCATATTGTTTGCTTAAATAATCAAATTTAGCGTCTTCCTCATCTAATATCGATTCGTATTCCCCTTCCAATTTCAAGTATTGGGTATACGATTCCTGTAGCTCTTGAGTTAGATTATT
>JAUUZT010000112.1 GCA_030589825.1 Dehalococcoidia bacterium | reverse complement strand
CAGGACATAGCTGGCAAAATACCGCATCATCTGGTTCCAATATTGGCCTTAAAGGCATGATGCTAGCTGCTAAAACCATGGCATTGACAATACTAGACCTCGAACAAAACCCTGAATTATTACAAGCAGCCAAAGATGAATTTAAAAAATCAACAGCTGGAGCTAAGTACATATCTCCACTTCCAGAGGGTATAGAACCACATTAGAAAGTATTTAATACCAAACAATAACTTGATATCAAATTTATTATAGAGAAATAGTGGTTAGTCACTAAATTACTTAAGTTTTGTAATATAGTTTCCTAACCTCTATTGTATTTAGTTACAAATTTTCTCATTCTATCTAGTGCTTTTTCAATATTTGTTAATGGAGTAGCATATGAACAACGAACAAACCCTTCGCCTCCAGAACCAAAAGCAGACCCTGGAATTACCGCTACCTTTTCTTCTATAAGAAGTCTCTCTGAAAACTCATCTGAAGTCATACCGGTTGTCTTTATTGAAGGAAATGTATAAAATGCGCCACTAGGTTCGAAGCAGTTTAATCCGATTGAATTAAGGCCATTAACCAATAAACGTCTACGTTTGTCATATTCTTTAACCATCATCCCGATATCTTCTTCACCATTTTTTAATGCTTCAATAGCTGCCATCTGAACCATTATTGGAGCGCATAGCATCGTATACTGATGAATTCTAGTCATTGCTTCAATAAACCTTCTGTTTGCAGCTATATAACCTATACGCCATCCGGTCATAGCGTAACTCTTAGAAAAACCACCAAGAAGAATAGTTTTATCTTTGATACCAGAGATACTAGAGAAACAAGTATGTTTCACACCATAAACCAGACGAGAGTATATCTCGTCAGATATCACTAACAGATTATATTTATTTGCTAGCTCTGCAATCTTGCTTAGTTCTTCTACCGATACGATTGCACCGGTGGGGTTAGAAGGATAACCGATAAGTATAGACTTAGTTCTATTCGTAATATGTTTTTCTATATCACTTGCTTTGATCGAAAAATCATTCTCTATACTTGTAAGGACAGGTACCGGAACTCCACCAGCTAAAACAATACAAGGAGAATATGCTACATAACAGGGATCTGGTATTATTATTTCATCGCCTGGATTAATTATGGCTCGTAATGCTAAATCCAAACCTTGGCTTGTACCTACAGTTATCAATAGTTCATGCTCTGCTTCATAATTCACGTCATAGTGAGATTTTAAATGTCGAGCGAGTTCCTGGCGTATTTCAATAAGACCATAATTTGAACTATACATAGTGTAGCCTTTTTCCAAAGCATATGTAGCTGCGTCTCTGATATGTCTTGGCGTAATAAAATCCGGTTCGCCGATACCAAGAGAAACAACCCCATCCAAAGAAAATAATATATCAAAGAACTTTCTTATACCGGATGGTGAAATGAGATTGAGCTTTTTATTTAATAAATTATCAGACAATCTTGTATTGTATAAAGACATATTTATTTTTTTCTCAAAGTGTGACTGGTAATCTTTTATCTTGTTCGGTGCCTTCTAATAATTCACCACTATCTTTATACCTTCTAAGCAGAAAATGAGTCACAGTACTTTGCACCTCTTCTATTGGAGCAAGTTTATTAGTAACGAAATTCGATATTTCTTGCATCGTTTCACCTCTAATTATTATCGCCAGGTCGTAAGTTCCCGAAACAAGATAGGCAGAGTAAACATGCGAAAAACTATAAATTCGTTCAGCTAATGAATCAAACCCAATATCCTGCTGAGGTGTCAGTCTTACCTCAATAAGAGCCCATATTTTCTCGTTATCTAATTTTGCCCAGTCAACTATAGTTGTATATTTTAATATAATTCGGTCATCTTCGGCTTTTTTAATTACTTCATCAACCTTATTAATAGAAATACCCAATTTTTTAGCAATATGTGTATTGGATAAACGAGCATTATTTTCAAGTAATTTAAGTATATTTTTCATTTTATTTTCATAGTGGTAAATGATGCAAAATAGATGTAAAAATCACCATACATAATATTGCAAAAGGATAAGATGCTCCATAGCCAGCACCAGGTTTATTACTTTTAGTTGCATCTATCGCTGCTCCAAGTCCAGGAGTGCTTGTCATGCTACCACATATTGCACCAGACAAGATAACCCAGTTAATATGAAAAACGTAGTAACCTAAAATAAAACCAGATATAACACCAATCAGTGCTACAACCGTGCTAAGCAATACAAGATAAATGCCTATACCCGTAATAGCTTCAATTACATAGTGACCATACCTTAGAGCAATAACTGACAAAAAACATACCAGCCCAAAACTCCGAAATGCCCCCAGTAGAGGAGAATCCAGGCGAAATTTAAATGGCCCTATTTTCGCCAGATAACCTAGAACCAATGCACTTATAAGAACTCCACCAGTAGTCCCAAGGCTAATCCAACCAAGAGACCCAATATGTATTCCAATTTTACCAAGCATAAGGCCAACTAATATGACCAAACAATAAGCAGCCAGGTCAAAGTATGCTGCTCCTTTATTCTTTGATTTACTACTATCAGGCACATTCATTAACTCTGCCCTTTTTCTTTCATCTTCCAAATTCAGTTTAAATATATGCGGCGCCAATTGAACAAACAGGACAACTACCAGGCAGCCAAAAGCGTAAGCAATGGTATGTCCAGTGCTTACCAGAGCTTGTGCCTCAGTACCGTAAACAGCAGTATTCTCAATGGCTGCCGCTAAACCTGGAGAACTGGTATATGCTCCAGTATACATACCACTAACTAGAAAAGGTGAGAAAACTCTTCCTTCACCACTCATTAATTTTACAGATATATAAGTTGCTATAGCTCCTATTAGCGGTATCTGTATGGACAATACAATAAATTTCCACCCATAGCTCTTCAATATATTTCCAATATCCCTTGCTGCAAGAAGGCCAACTGCTGCAAGAAACATAATCAACGAAAAATAGAAGAAGTTCATGCTGACAATACCATTATCAAGAAACTTAGAAACTAACTGATAATACTCGGACCCTTCCCCTTGAGAGATAATTCTCTGAGCTAACAACCATATTCCCCAACCAATAGGAATTCCAGTAATAAGACAACCTGATTGACCAAATGTAATATGTCTGAAATTGAGCTTACCAAAAAGTAAACCCGTTACTACAGTCAGCGATATTAGAACATAAGGGTTAAATAAAAAACTAAATATCTCAAATTTCATCGTTATCTGATTTTTTGTTCAGCTCCACAGCTGCCCATTCATCCTCTATTTCATCATAGAATAACTCGAATGCCCTGTCGTTATCAGTTATTACCTGGAATATTCTAATTCCAGGCTCTTTCCATGCTTTCGTTATTACTTTTACTTTATATTCTATTTCCTGCCACAAAAAAGATACTGGGCGCTTCTTATATGTATGTCCCTTATAGCAATTAACTACTAGTGGAATTTCAATCTACCTCCATTTTATTTATCCAGACCTGCTCCATGTTATTTGATTCTTCCTTGATGTATATTCATATGTTTGGTCTTTTATTATGCCATTCTGTAGATTGTTCATATGCAAAAGCAATTCTGAATATTGTTTCCTCATCAAAAGGTTTTGCTATTATCTGCATTCCCACAGGAAGATTACTCGCGAATCCAGCAGGTATAGAGATAGCAGGAACACCCGCAATATTTACTGTTAATGTACAAACATCATTAAGATACATCTGCATAAGATTATCAATTTTTTCTCCAAGTTTGAAAGCAACTGTTGGTGAAGTAGGAGTAATTAAGGCATCGTATTTTTTAAACGCCTCGCTATACTCCTCCTTAATAATTGCACGCACTTTTTGTGCTTTAAGATAATACGCATCATAATATCCGGCGGATAAGGCATACGTTCCTAGCATGATACGTCTTTTTACCTCTGGCCCAAAGCCGAACTGCCTTGATTTTTCTGTCATCCCGATTACACTATCCGCTCTAAGTTCCGAGAAGCCATATTTTACTCCATCGTAACGAGCTAGATTTGCAGAGGCTTCAGATGGAGCAAGTATGTAATATACAGCTAAAGCATACTTTGTAGACGGTAAAGAAGCATACCAGTCAATTTCAGCACCCATATCTTCCAATTTATTTATAGCAGTTTCCAGAGTTTTTCTAACTTCATCCT
>JAUUZT010000082.1 GCA_030589825.1 Dehalococcoidia bacterium | reverse complement strand
CCCGACCCTTGATGCTAAAAACGTCCTCTATTGACATCAGGAACGGCAGGTCTTTGGGTCTTACCGGAGTGGGAATATAGTCATCTACAGCATCCATCAACTTCCATATGGGGCCGCACCACTGGCATTCCCGCTTGCCGCAGCCACACTCCAGAGCTTTAAGTGCGCTTACTCTTATCACTGGTATCTCATCCCCGGGGAAATTATACTTGCTAAGTAGTTCCCTTACCTCTATCTCTACCAGTTCTAGAAGCTCCTCGTCTTCCATCATATCGACTTTGTTCAGGGCGACTACTATAGATGGCACCTCTACCTGGCGAGCCAGCAGGACATGCTCTCTAGTCTGCGGCATAGGTCCATCCGGGGCACTGACCACTAGTATTGTCCCATCCATCTGGGCAGCGCCGGTTATCATGTTTTTAATGAAATCGGCATGACCGGGGCAATCTATATGAGCATAGTGTCGCTTCTCGGTCTCATACTCAATATGGGCGATGGCGATGGTTAGCCCTCTTGCTTTCTCTTCAGGCGCGTTATCAATACTATCAAAGGCACGGTATTGAGTGGAACCCACTTTAGATAGCACCTGGGTGATGGCCGAGGTTAATGTTGTCTTGCCGTGATCAACATGCCCAATAGTGCCCACGTTGCAATGGGGTTTAGTACGGTCAAATTTCTGTTTAGCCATTTTCTAATCCTCCCTTTTATCCCAGCCCACAACCAGATTCGAACTGGTGACCCCGTTCTTACCAAGAACGTGCTCTACCAACTGAGCTATGTGGGCAAAATCCTACCTAAGTAAATGGAGGGAGTAGGATTCGAACCTACGTAGCCCGAAGGCAGCAGATTTACAGTCTGCCCCGATTAACCGCTCTGGCACCCCTCCTCAATCGCTAATTTTACCACAAACTAGTCGGTAAATCTAACCCTAGCCCGAGAGGGGATTCGAACCCACTAACCTACCGATTACAAATCGGTTGCGCTACCATTGCGCCACTCGGGCACCACGTTAACTGTTTTAGTATAGAGAGACCCATTACAGATGTCAATAATCTCCTTATACAATGGCACAACAGCTTATACTGTACTACTTCATTTTCTATTAAAAATGCAACTGGACTAGTTGTTCGTATATTAAAGTAAAAATATAATTACTTAAATACAAACATTATAGCTCGCCGGACTCTTTCATCCTGGCAAAGCAATCCCTGCAATAAACAGGTCTACCTTCAGTAGGCTCAAACGGAACTGTAGTCTCTTGCCCACAGCTTGCACATACTGCAGGAAAACTACGTCTCTCCCCTGATCCTCCTCCCCCTCTATCCCTACGACGTGAAGACCGACAATCCGGGCAACGCTTGGGTTCATTCATTAAACCACGAGACGCATAAAATTCCTGCTCTCCTGCTGTAAATGTGAACTCCCTCCCGCAATCACTGCATACCAACGTTTTGTCTGCAAAAGCCATGACACCCTCCTTTGATTTTGTATTTCCTCGTCTTCAGTGCAATCTCTTTGCCTAGTAACTAAACCCCTTGCAAAACCTACAGAGATGCCACTATACTTCGTTAGCTGGACTTTTGCTTATTGGAAAGACCCAAGCTTTGAAATAACACTGGACCAAGTTACCTTTTACCCTGATAACTATAATATGTAAAGATATAGCAGGTCAAGTAAATAGTCATGCTGGTTATTAGATTCTAACATTAAACAACAATTTTATTGAATATGAATATCATTATTTATTTTCACCTCTGTATAAAATATAATAAAGGATTAATTTAAGATGTCTCCAGTACTTAATAATAAAGATATTATCCGGTTATTAGAGAAAAACCCTCCTATTGTTGAAGGGCTATTAGATATTGAGAAACAGCTTCAGCCTAGTGGTATTGATCTCACTGTACAAAAGGTTGCCTCGTTCTCTTCCTCTGGTGCCATAGGATACGAAAATAAAGAACGAATTTTGTCGGATACTGCTCCTCTATCTTTCTCCAGCTCAGGAGCCATCAACTTGGCAACCGGATGTTATCTCATCACCTATAACGAAATAGTTCATCTACCACAAAATATCATGGCATTGGGATTGCCACGTTCCAGCTTACTTCGCTGCGGCGTGAATATCCATACTGCTGTCTGGGATGCCGGATACTCCGGTAGGTCTCAATCCCTATTAGTAATATATAACCCTCTGGGTTTCCTTCTCCATAGAAATGCAAAAGTCCTCCAACTCATCTTCTGCCAATTAAGTCACCCAGTTGAGCAAGGATATACCGGCATCTTCCAGGGAGAAAATATTTAAAGTATCAAAGATTATTTCATATGAGAACTACAATAGTTGTTATCAGTGCTTAGCACCCTGAAAAACATCTGATAGAATCAGCAGATGTTATGACAACCAATACTGGTTTAGTATCATGCTAGTTTCCTGAATATTACTGGGCCAAAAAACAAATAAGAGAACAAACGCCTTATAATAGCGATATATCACATAGCTTGGGAGACAGCAAGCAAATAATATCCGATACTTTTAGTTTTATCAGTTTGGTCCTTGCTCCACCACCACACCAAATATATTCATTCTCAAGAACCTTGTTATCAACATATACCGGTAATTTATTCTTATGCCCAACAGAAGGTATTCCTCCAGTAGGATAACCAGTAACACGCTCTGCAATTTCATTTGAAGCAATACGAACAGATCTCGACCCTGAACATGACTCAAGTTTATGCCTGCTCACAGTACAATCAGCCCTGACTATAGCTATCAATGATTTTGAATCCTGGTCAACAAATACCAGAGTTTTAACAATTTCATCCAATGGTATATCTGTAGTCAGAGATGCCTCTGCTGCATGATGGGTGGCTTTTTTCTCAATAAATTCAAATTTGATTTTATTCTGACGTAAAAATGCTACCAGATTCACTGTAATCAATCCTTATTTATTCACGTGAATTATCCTTCATATATTCATTAGCTAATATAATTATCGGATATCTTTTAACAACATCTCAACTTCATAAGCACTTAGTTCTCGCGTCCGTCCTTCCTCTAGCTTGCCCAGTTTCAGTTTCCCTATACGAATGCGTTTTAACGCATATACCTGGTAGCCAAGAGCATCAAACATACGACGCAATTGCCTCTTTCTACCTTCATGAATTATTATGCTATAGCAAAAAGCAAAGGGGTGGCTCAACTCCATTACCTCAGCAGGATAAGTAATTCCATCTTCAAGTTGAATTCCGGTCTCCAATTTCCTTAAATCGTCCGGTTTCAACCGCATCCCTATTAAAACCACGTATTCCTTCTCATGTTCATATTTGGGATGGGTAAGCTGATAGGTAAGTTGTCCATCATTAGATAGAAGCAGTAGGCCAGTACTGTTTTTATCCAATCTTCCAACCGGGTATATCCTTAAATTACGATACTTCTCAGGTAAAATACTTATTACTGTCTTTCGGTCTCTAGTATCTTTTGTTGTTGAAAGAACGCCCTCAGGTTTATTTAACATCAGATATACTTTTGATTCAGTTCGTAATTCAACTTGCTTCCCCTCTATGCTAACAACATCGGAGTTTATCTCTACAAGATATGAGAAATCTTCAGCTACAATGCCATTCACCTGCACTTTGCCCTGACGTATAGCACTTGACATCTTTCGACGAGAGCCTATCCCAAGCTCCGTCAGTAATTTGAGTAATGGACGTGTTATCTCCATATTAATCCTGTTTCAAATATTTCAATGTCTCTGAGTCACCAATATTATGATCTTCATCACCTAATACTACAATCACAAAGATCCTGAAAATGGCTTGTAATTAGACTAAATTATAATTATAAATTTGCCAATACAGGAACTGTGCCTTCAAAGCTAGTTATTATCTCCCCTACTTTTCTATTTAGCAGAAATAGTTTCTCCCCGTAAGTTATATTTAATATTCGATGCCTCGTTGGGCAATATAGTCTTTAGTGAACGGGTATTTGACCTCCTTCATTTCGGTGACAATATCCGCCTTTTCTATAATCTTTGCTGGTGCCCCACGCCCGGTTAGAATCAACTCCATTTTCTCAGGTTTCTTAGCTATCAAGTCCAGCACCTGGGCTTCACTTATTAATCCTTTGTTCAAAACGATCATAATCTCATCAAGAACGACCATGTCATATATACCACTTGCTATGGTTTTCTCAGCCAGGTCAAAGGTTTGACTGGTAGTCAAACGAAGTTCTTCTAAACTCATATTGAAGCTACTCCTGGTATTTAGTTGTACAATCTCAAATTGATGGTACTTTGCAGCGAAAAGATGTTCCCCACAAAGGCTATCCCCTTTAATAAACTGGATAATGACGACCTTCATGCAGTGTCCAGCAGCCCTGATAGTTTGCCCCAGAGCTGCTGTTGTTTTTCCTTTTCCATCACCAGTATAGACTAGAGTTAATCCTCGTATTTGCTTCATCATCATCCCCTTTCATCACCTGCTCTGATGAGAGTAGCAGATAATACATTAATAATATGAGAATCATTCCATACTTCAACCCTATTTAGCCTTAACCTTATCCATACAACTGCCAAGTTCTTTTGCTTATTCATCATTAAACGAAAATTTAATAAAAGACTAAATACAAATCTAAATGATTATAACACTTGTTAACACGCAGAGAGATAATATATATATCCATCTATCTTGCTAAGGAAAACCTGCCAATAGCTAGAATACAACCTCGTATATTTCTTGATTATTAACACTTAACAACAATGTCCACATTTCATAAAACCCGTGAAACAAGTGTCCTCTGCTATAATCATAAGCTGACCTAAATTAGTTAATTTAGGAGACAAGTAGAGGAAATAATATGATAAAGATTAAACCCATTGATAGCATCCCAGTT
>JAUUZT010000204.1 GCA_030589825.1 Dehalococcoidia bacterium | reverse complement strand
GGGACAGGCCGAGGCAATGGCTGAAGCAGGTATAACCAATATCCTGATTTCTCACCCCGGCTACTATGGTGGCCATAAGCAACAAAAACTGAGAAAACTGCTTGGCAGGAATGACCTGTCGTTAATGCTTAATATAGACATGGTAGAACAGGCAGAAGGTGCCTCCCTGGCAGGAGAATCGATGGGCAAGAAGATTCCTGTGCTGATAAAGGTAGACACTAACAAGCAACTGGGTGGAATGCCTCGATTGGGGGTACCTCCCGGAGAACCCACCCTTGAACTGGCAAAACAACTGGTAAAACTTCCTGGCATCAAGCTAGTCGGCATCTACGCCCATGAAATAGGTGGTGCCGCCGACATAGACGATATGGCTCTGGGCACTATCAAACTAATAAGCGAAACAGCCTCTCTATTACGAACTAACGGCATAGAGATAGACCATATCTCTGTTGGCGCCTCAAATACTCTTGCTGCCACCTGTCGTTATGTCAAAGATGGCAAGTTCCCTGATATCACCGAAGTACATCCCGGTAACTGTATAATAGGCGATATTGGCTACATGCTCCGGGGTGCAAACACGCGCGAGTCCTGTGCTATCACCATACTTACTACCGTAATCAGCACCTCTCACCCGGAGAAAGCAGCCATCGACGCCGGTTACAAGTCATTTGGTGCCGACTACAACATAGGCGCCGTTAAGAATCCTGACTACTATTGGAACGGTATTCCTTATTTTGGCTCTGTACAGGGGCGTCCCGACCTGCGGGCAGGACGATTAAGCGCCGAGACAGGATATATATACTATATGGACCCGGAAAAGAAACTTAGCTTTGGCGATAGAATAGAGATTGTGCCTAACAACTCTACACTGGTAGCAAACATACACGAACAGATATATGGTGTTCGTAATGGTTCTGTAGAAAAGGTAATCACCGTTACTGCCAGGGGCTGTGGAAATTAATTAGTTACATTCAGGAGAAAAAAAGATAATGACAAATAGTCCTTCAGAAAATGAAATACAACAGGCACTGGCAGAAATTAAACATCCCGAGATTGATAGCACTCTTATTGACCTCGGAATGCTCAAAGATATCAGCATAGAAAGCAAGAAGATAACCATGACCCTGAAACTTCCCACCATGGAAATACCTGCCCAGATCAAAGATTACCTGACAAACAGTATAAACCTGGCACTGGCAAATCTGGATGACAGCCTTCAAGGAACAATAACACTGGCACAGATGAGCCAAGAGGAACTCATAAATTTCTCCAGCATGGCAAGGGCAAACTGGACAGGATAGGCGAAAATATAGATGGCTGAATCTCCCGATGAAAACCAGTCCCCCATACCTGTTCGATACAAATTGTCTATTACGGATAAAGAGGCAAAGATTGGCAGCACCAGGATTCTTACAAGGAAAGACAAGAAGCTGGAGATAAAATTACCGGCAGGTATATCGACAGGCCGCACTATTAAGCTAAGCAATGCGCTCCAGCTAACAGATAATCGCCCCGGTGATATCCTTGTCGAAATCATAGTGAAGCTGGATAAGAGTAAACAAGAGGTTCACCGCGAAGTACTCGAGGTAAGCGATACCAGCTTTGAAAGCGAGGTGCTGCAGAATAAATTACCCGTGCTGGTAGATTTCTGGGCACCATGGTGCTCTCCCTGCCATCAGATTTCTCCACTGGTAGAGAAACTGGCTAAGGAATATGCCGGACGCATCGGTTTTTGTAAGTTAAATGTGGACGATAACCCGCTGGCGGCAGGCAAGTTTCAGGTACAGAGCATCCCCTTACTTCTTTTCTTCAAGGATGGCAAGGTAATTGAACAAAGCCTCGGAGTGGTACAAGAATCTGTTATACGCTCGAAGCTGGAACTGCTGTTGTAATGAAGAACGGGAGTGTCTAATATTATGCCTATGAGTAAGCGAACCAAAGGAATAGTTGCCTACCTTGCTATCGCCTTCGGCCTGGCATGGCTGCTCTGGGAATTACTACTAAGACTGGGTGGCTATGAGGGAACGTCGCTGTTCCAGATTGCCATCATACCAGGAGCTTTTGCTCCTGCCATCGCCGCCATAGTAGTACGAAAATGGGTCACAGGCGAAGGATTTGGCGATGCAGCCCTGAGTCCTCATTTTCGCAAGAACTGGAAATACTACCTGATTGGATTACTGTTACCCTTTGTTGTTACCGCTATTATAGTTGGACTGGCCGTAATCACTGGAACTGGAAAGCCCAACTTTGAACTCCAAAATATCATCGCTATGCTTGCCCCCGGAGCAGAGATAAACCCATCGGCAATACCCATGCTATGGATTCTGTTACCAATGCAACTTATGTGGAGTGCTCTGCTGGTCACCCCTCTATTGTGGGGCGAGGAATTCGGCTGGCGAGGCTATCTGCAACCGCGATTATTTCCCGGACGCCCGCTGCTGGCAGCGGTGGTAACAGGGATTATCTGGGGTACCTGGCACTATCCTCTCAATATCAGGGGCTATAACTACCCTGAACATCCCCTGCTGGGACTGCTGCTTTTTCCGGTGAGTTGTATACTTATGTCAATTATTTTTGGCTGGTTAAATACAAGGTCAACCAGTATCTGGACGGTCTGCGTTGCACACTCCGCTACCAACGCCATCGGCGGTTCACTAACCTTACTGCTATTCACGGGGAGAGCTGATTTCATATTCATTGGCTACCTGGGATTACTCTCGTGGATACCGCTGGGGGCTTTAGCCGCCTGGATTATATTTACAGGGCGTCTTAAACCAATAGCTCTTGAACCAATAGCTATGGTTACAGAGGTTGATTACCCTACACCCGACTCTTAGACTTTTGTTGTGCTATCAACAGCGGTTTGATTCCACCTGCCTCCAGTATATGAAAGGCATAGTCCGATATCTTTTCACCCTGGATATTTTTCTTACTGCTGATATTCTCGATTATGCCTTTCTCC
>JAUUZT010000022.1 GCA_030589825.1 Dehalococcoidia bacterium | reverse complement strand
TGCATACTGTCGATGCTGTTCAAACCGTTGACCGTATAATCGATGCCTTCCCTCCAGAGCATCAACGCCAAGTCAGATTACAGCTTGCCCAAGTTCTAGAAGCAGTAATATCCCAGACACTTCTGCCAAGAATCGAAGGTAAGGGGCGAATTGCAGCCCTTGAGATATTAGTTGCTACTGCTGCGGTGAGAAATCTAATTCGAACCAGTAAAACTCACGAGCTAACCAGTGCTATTCAGCTAGGGACAGGAGATGGTATGCAAACACTGAATCAGTCCCTTGCTTCCCTGGTAAAAAATAATAAAGTACCTATTGAAGAAGCATTGAGGAAGAGTAGCAATACAGAGCAATTGAGGAGACTAATTCAGAATTAATAAATTTAGGCTCCCGATTATCTCATGTAACGCTCTTCCCCAGTAGCTACAGAAGTTCCATCTCTTTAACAACTTTATTAAAGTCATCGAATGGTTTACAGTTCAGCTCATTCTTCTGGTAATAATCGAGCAGTTCCTCTCTAGCGAAAACATGATGAGCTTGTTTTGCAGGGGTTATATCAGAATCGCCATTACCCACATATATCACTCTATAATTCTGCGTTAAATAATACTGAACATAAGCCTCTTTGAAAGCATCATCCAGTAATTTGCCATCAGGCCCTATGTATTGGACTCTCATATTATCGTCTTTAAAACAGGTTTCCGCTGCATGCCACTCAACTTCTCCCAAACCATAATAATCAAGTAAAGCCTGTATATAGAAATCCAACCCGTTACTAACAATGACCAACCTAAATTTTCTCTTTAAACAATAATCCACAAATTCGCTGAAACCAGCTCGTAGATTGACCTTCTTCATTACTGTTCTTAGTAATGTTTTTTGCTCTGCTTTAACCATAGCAAAAGCCCTGGCATTAAATTGTCCGACAGATATCTTATGTTCTCTATGTTCTTGCAGCACTTGATGCCAGTCTCCCCTAGCAAACTCCTCCAAGATAAGAAAGCTGGCGTCAACCTCGGTAATAGTACCATCAAAATCACATTGGACTAGAGTCTTCACAGTTCCTCCTATGCTTCAACAATCTTTCTTTTATAGCTATACCAATAACTTTATTTCCAAGGGACAGTGATCAGAACCCATAACATTAGATAATATACTTGCTTCAGTAACCGAATCTAACAAGCTATCACTTACGAAAAAATAGTCAATCCTCCAACCTACGTTTCTCTCCCTAGCACGTGTTCTCATACTCCACCATGTATAATTATTCGATTGTTTATTAAAATAGCGAAAGCAGTCAACAAATCCATGAGCTATAAACTTGTCTATCCATGCCCTTTCCATTGGCAAGAACCCTGAAATTTCCTTGTTCTCATTAGGACGGGCCAGGTCAATTTCCTCGTGGGCTGTGTTAAAGTCACCGCAAATTACCAGTCTTTCACCTTTTTTTTGCAGAGGTTCAATGAAAGAAAGGAAGGCTTCATAAAACTCCATTTTATATTTCAAGCGTTGCTCATTCGCCTTGCCATTGGGGAAATAGATATTAAACACCGTCAGAAAAGGGTATGTGGTAATTAGGACCCTGCCTTCAACATCAAACCTTTCATTAAATAAACTGGTAGCAACCCGTGTTGGTTTATCCTTACTAAGTGTAGCTACCCCACTGTAACCTTTCCTCTGGGAAACGCTCAAGTAAGCATGGTAACCTTCCGGGCACTTAACACCTGAAGGGATATCTTCTAATTGAGCCTTTATTTCCTGTAAACAAAGTACATCAGGAGACTCTTTATAAAACCATGGCAGTAAACCTTTTTTGCATGCAGCCCTTATTCCATTAATATTCCAGCACAGTATTCTAATTTCTCTCTTGGTCATGTTCAACTTACAATAGTATCCCAATAGTATAATCGGGAACAAGAAACTTAAGTAATATATCTAACCATTCCCGCCTAACAGCATAGAAGCACACAGGTATATAATATATAAAAGACCATCATCTGGCAGCAGATGACTTTTTTACTTTATCAAGGAGGATTTCATAATGAAAGAAAAGGTTGCAATATTTATAGATGGTAGTAACCTATATCATGCGTTAGAATCTAATTTCAAGCGTCACGACCTGAACTTTACTGAATTCGCAAATAAACTAACAGGGACAAGAAGACTATCCCGTATATATTATTACAACATTCTCCAGGATCCATCTCAGTGGCCAGAGACTCACAATGAACAACAGGATTTTCTTGATGGCCTTTACAAAACACCCTTTTTAGAAATTCACTTAGGTACTACTAAAATAACCCAAGGTCTTCATATTGAAAAAGGGGTAGACATCATGCTAGCCACAGATCTAGTGAACTCTGCATGGATTAATTTATATGATGTTGCTATAGTGGTTAGCGGGGACGCTGATTTTATATATGCCGTCCATGCAGTAAAAAACAGAGGTAAACATGTCGAGATAGCTTATTTTGACAAGAGCATATCAAAAGACCTCTGGAATATGGCTGATGACCGCCACTTGCTAGACAGGACCTTTTTTAAGGGATTATGGGTTAGTAAACGTTACTCTAAACGTAAAAGGCCAATCAGAGGGAAAAACAAGGATAATTAAGCATATAACGCTAACAAAAAATATTATCCTCTAAGACAAGCTATACAATTCAATTCTGTATACGACTTTCAGGGAATATTATTACTATCACCGGTATAGCTATAAAATGTGAACTGAATATTAATGAATTATTATAACTTGCTTGGGCTCACTCAAAACGCCTCTGGTGAAGAGATAAAAAAAGCCTATAGGCAATTAGCCATGCGATACCATCCAGACCGAAATCCTGGCAAGGAGAAGTGGGCTAATGAAAAATTTAAAGAAATAAATGAAGCTTACGGAGTACTTGGAGACCCCCAGAAAAGAGACCATTATGACCACTTTGGTACTGCTGGTAATATTAATGACGTTTTTAGCAGTCCTTTCACCAGAACAACATTTGATAATATAATGAAGGATTTCAGCATAGCGGGACTCGGGTTCAGTTTTCTAGATAGCATATTTCAAAATCCCCGTAGAGGTGGAGGAGGCTCATTCTCGTTCAATGACTTTATAAGGCAAAGAGGAGCAACTTTTGAAGCCTGGCCAGGAAATAAAATCAATTTAAATGACCTTTTCCACCAAACGACCAAGTCCAAACAACATGCATTGCGCTATGAACTTGTTATCTCTCCAATAGAAGCCAGCCAAGGAACTATAAAAATCCTTAACGTGAATAAAAGGAAACTGGAAATCAGAATCCCTCCAGGAGTAAAAACAGGTAGCACGGTCAGACTTAATAATGCACGTATGTCACTTGATGGACATCCCGGCGACATATTAATAATAATACGTACGCGTTAGTATATTATCGTTGTGGGTCATTTCCTGAGAGCAAGAACTTCCTTCCTCTTGCTAAATATGTTATTTTTCCTCTACTACCTTTGTTTTAATAAAGGAGACATTCTTTTAAATTCAGCCGTTCCTGCTTTTTCAAGTAATTGGAAGATAATAATCTCGGTACTGCTAATTATCGCTCCTGCTTTGCTTGCAATCCCCAACCCTGTTTGCCAATCTGACTTATTACGAGAACAGATAGCATCACTTACAACACTCACTTCATAACTATTGGCAAGTAAATCCAACGCCGTCTGTAGCACACAAACATGCGTCTCAAGACCAGCTAAGACAAAATGATTAACCCCAAGACTCTTAACTTTCTCTAAAAATGCAGGATTTCGATAACAACTGAAAGATAGTTTCTCTATTGGTTGATACAAATCACCCAGTATAGCTACCAATTCTTTACTTGTTGGTCCGAGTCCATGAGAGTATTGCTCTGTCACTATGAGAGGTATCCTCATGAGCTTTGCTATATGAATTAAAAGCTCAATATTCCTGTTTACTCTCTTATAGATATCTTTCTCCATAGCTGCGAGCAACTGCTCCTGGAAATCTATCACTACAAGAGCCAAGTTATCCTTGTGAGGATGAAAACAACTACCCAATACCATTTCGTTATTATTAACTCCCCTATCAGGAATAAACTAACGTTTGGTATATTGCTGTGCTTTACGAGCTTTCTTAAGACCGTATTTTCTACGTTCTTTGATCCTGGCATCCCTGGTTAGCAAGCCATTCTTACGTAACTCTGCCTTAAATAGCTCATTTTCTTTTACGAGTGCCTTGGCAATACCATATCCAATGGCATCTGCCTGCCCACTTTTGCCTCCACCCGTAACTTTTACCATAACACGATATTTACCTACAGTGTTAGTAATCAAGAAAGGTGTCTCGATAAAACGTTGATGCTCAAGACGGGGGAAGACTTCACTATATACTTTATTATCAACAAGTATATTCCCCTCACCTGATAACAGTCTAACTTGTGCTATTGCACATTTACGTTTGCCAGTAGCCCAAACATAGTTTTCTGTACTCATTTTAGCTATTACTCTCCCTTTCAGCAAGCTGGCCATGATGTGGATGTACATCATTAGAATAAACCCTTAGTTTCCTGAACATGGCCGCCCCCAAACTATTATGTGGCAGCATCCCCTTAACCGCTAGCTCAATAACACGAGATGGGTTACGTTCAAACACATCTCCATATGTCGGTTTCTTCAATCCGCCGTGATATCCAGAATACCGATAGTAGATTTTTTGTTCAGTTTTCTTCCCTGATACCTTTATCTTGGCAGCATTTATCACCACCACATAGTCACCTGTATCAATATGAGGCGCAAATATTGTCTTATGTTTACCCATAAGTAATCTGGCTACCTGAACGGCTAACCGTCCCAACATCTTGTCCGAGGCATCAATCACATGCCACTTACGTACAATATCCTTAGCGCTAGGAGTATATGTTTTCACTTTTGTCCTCCAAAAGGCTCAGCATAATTAACCCTGGTTAGACACAACCCACGGGCCGGTGCCACTGGCCCAGCCAAGCCTATGTGTTTCTCTTCAAATATTTCACGGAATTTATCAAGCTTTATCTTTCCCAATCCTACACTAGTTAACAATCCAACTGTACTACGTACCTGATGTGGTAAAAAGGAATTAGCCTTGATATCAATAGTAACAAAATCATCCTGCCGATTTACGTTTGTATTATGTACGCATCGCATAGTACTTTTACCTTCTTCTATAGCAGGGCAAAAAGAAGCAAAATCATGCTCCCCTTCAAGAAGCTGGCTTGCCTCTATCATAACTTCGATATCTAATTTATTCGGTATAAACCCCGCAAACACCTCGTGAAACGGTGATCTAATATTCCTGTTAAATATCTGATAACAATACTCTCTACTCAAAGCATCCCTTCTAACATTAAACTCTGTATTCACTGCATACGCTGCTTTAACTTTTATATCTCTGGCTAAGTAATAATTCAAGCCTTTAACAAACGTTTCTGTGCCAAATTCTCTTGCTGTCCAAAAACTAAACACCTGCCCCTTAGCATGCACTCCAGCATCAGTCCTACTAGCTGCCATGATTCTACCAGCCTCCCCACATAACCTTCCTAGAGCCTTTTCAATCTCTCCTTGAACAGTAATTACTCCAACCTGCCATTGAGAACCATGATAACGTGTGCCATTATATTCGACAACCAAAGCGAACTTTGCTGGCTCCACTACTAAACCAGTTCTATTTGAGCCATGGCCGCATTATCACCCTTCCGCGGTCCTAACTTAACCAAACGAGTATAGCCACCTGCTCGCTCGTTATATCCTGGCCCTATCTCATCAAACAATTTCGCAATAACCTTCTTGTCATTACTGAAAGCTAAAGCTCTGCGCCGTGAAGCTAGAGTCCCATCTTTTCCTAGAGTAATCATTCTCTCAACGAGGCCACGTATTTCTTTAGCTTTAGCTTCTGTAGTAGTAATTTTACCCTTAGATAAAAGATCGGTTACCAAATTCTTATAGAGGGCCCACCTATGGCTTGATAACCTGCTTAACTTCCGCCCAGATACCTGATGTCTCATTCTTTTTCCTTTTTCTTAGTATTAACAGGAACAGTATAACCCAAATCCGCCAATACTGCTTCCACTTCACCTCTTGATTTCGCTCCAAGGCCTGGTAGAGGAGGCAACCCATCTTTCGCAATTTCTACAAGCTGCCCTATGTTGGTAATACCACCCCTTCTCAGACTATTAAAGGCACGAACTGATAAATTAAGCTCTTCAATAGGTTCATTAAATTTCTCTGTAGATATTGAAGGAATCCTTCCAAGACTCCCCATTCCTTCTGTATCTTCTACCTCTAGATCCATGAAAGGTTTAAATTGATTAATTAATACATTAGCACTTCGTCTAATTGCCTCTCTTGGAGAAATAGTGTTATCTGTCCATATTTCTAAAATAAGCCTTTCTGCGCTCCTCTCTTCACCTGGTGATATCGGAACTACAGAAAAGTTAACTTTGTGTATTGGAGTAAAGATCGCATCGACAGGAAGAGCTCCTACCGGTAATCCCTCACTCCATTTACCGGGAACATAACCTCTGCCCAATTCAACATTAAACTCGACATAAAGTTTAGCATCAGGTGAATCTAACGAAGCTAAATGAAGTTCAGGATTGGTAATCTCAAAATCAATCGTAGGTTTAATATCAGCGGCACATATTTCCCCTTCTCCTGCCACATCAAGAACAATTTTCTTTCCTGGCTGCTCAGAAAGTGGCTTTAGCCTTAATTCTTTGACATTCAGGACAAACTCTATAACATCCTCTTTCAAATTAGGGATACAACTAAACTCATGCTGAATCCCGTCAATTAGAATCCAGGTAACTGCAGCACCAGGTAGAGAACTAAGCAGTACGCGACGCAAGGCATTACCTAAAGTCACGCCAACTCCCTTCTCTAGGGGTTCAATAACAAAATGCCCATAATTACCAGCTGTTTCCGTACATTTTATATCTGGTATTAACAAATCAGCTAACAAAAAATCCTCCTCCTACTTTACCTTGAATAGTATTCGATGATAGATGCCATATCATATTCAGCCATAAAATCACCTTCAGCAGGTAAGGCTAAAACAGCACCTTCCATTTTTTCTTCGTCAAGGCTAAGCCAACCAGGAATAGTTACCGCTTTAACTTTCTCCACAACGGTTTTATAGAGTTCAGTTTTCTTGCTACTCGGGCTCCATGTTATTACATCACCCGACTTAACCAGAAAAGAAGGAATATTCACCCTGCGCCCATTAACCATTATATGGTTATGATTGGTTATTTGCCTTGCCTGAGCTCGAGAGTCCCCAAAACCCAGACGATAAACAACATTATCCAGACGTCTCTCCAACAATATACGAAGGTTACTACCTGTATTACCATCTGCTCTAGCCGCCTCAGAGAAAAATCTGCGGAACTGCCGTTCCAACATTCCATAACTAAATCTTACCTTCTGTTTCGCTCTTAGCTGAAGTCCACGATCTGATATCTTAGGTGCTCTACCCTGAAAACGCCCACGGGATGATGCATTCTTTTTTTCTATAGGACACTTAGGACTAGAGCATCTCTCTCCCTTAAGCATAAGTTTCTCATTTAAATAACGACATAAATGACACTGAGGTCCAGTATAACGTCCCATTCTATACTCTTCTCCTTCCACGGGGGCGACAACCATTATGGGGAATAGGCGTTACATCTCTAATACCCGTAACAGTAATCCCTGCAGTTTCTAAAGCCCGAATAGCCGCTTCCCTTCCACTACCAGGCCCCTTGATATAAACCTCAACTCTTCGTAAGCCATCACTCATAGCCCGACGTGCCGCTCCCTGAGCAGCCAATCCTGCAGCATAGGGAGTACCTTTCCTAGCACCCTTGAAACCAGCAGACCCTGAACTTCCCCAGGAAATTACATTGCCTCCCTTATCAGCGATAGTAATAACAGTGTTATTGAATGTAGAATGTATAAAGGCTCTACCCTCAACAATACCTTTCCGTACTCTTCTCCCCTTAACAGTCTTTTTTTTCTTTGGCATTAACTCTACAACCTCTCTATTTCTTAGTTGCTCCTCGTCTCTGTCCCCGACCTGCAACTGTCTTCCGTAATCCCTTTCGGGTACGGGCATTAGTTCGCGTTCTTTGTCCATGAACCGGCAAATTCATACGATGCCTTGTTCCACGTAAACACCCTATTTCGATAAGCCGCTTTACATTAAACTGGACCTCCCGCCGAAGATCTCCTTCCACCTGATACTCATTGGTGATAATATCACGAAGTTTGCTTATATCCGTATCAGTGAGATCCTTTACTCTTATACCGGCATCAACCCCAGTAACAGACAAAATTTTCTGACTTGCCGTAATTCCGATACCATATATATATAATAAGGCTACCCTAATAGGTTTATTTTGAGGGAGATCTACTCCTGCTATACGTACCATACTCTATTACCCCTGCCTCTGTTTATGTCTAGGATTTTCACAAATAACTCTAACGACACCTTTTCTTTTCACAATTTTACACTTGTTACAGCGACGCTTTACTGAAGCTCCTACTTTCATTATTGTCAACTCCTGATCCAAAATCTTTAAATGATATAACTTATCTTGCTTTGATGTCAAAATGTCTATTTCAGACGATAAGTAACCCTACCTCGGCTCAAATCATAAGGAGAAAGTTCTACCAATACTCTGTCCCCAGGGATAATTTTAATATAATGCTTTCTCATCCTACCTGAAATATGAGCTAATACCATATGGCCATTAGCCAGTTCAACGCGAAACATCGTATTAGGTAAACACACCGTTACCTTTCCTTCGATTTCTATCTTCTCTTTCTTTACCATAAGCTCTAAGAGCAGGTGAGTACTTCAGCTTCTCCATCATTAATAGCAATTGTATGTTCAAAATGGGCTGAAAGACTTCCATCAGATGTTAGCACCTTCCAATTATCACCACTAACTCTAGTACGCCAGTCACCTGCATTGACCATAGGCTCAATAGCCAATACCATACCTCTTCGCAATAAAGGCCCCCCTTTAAATGCAAAATTTGGTACCTGTGGATCCTCGTGC
>JAUUZT010000201.1 GCA_030589825.1 Dehalococcoidia bacterium | reverse complement strand
GGGCTGTATCTCTGTTGTACCTGGGACATACTCGACCAAGCCTTCAAAGATATTATCCATCCGCTGAATAGATTCCCCATCTGTTACATCTGCGGGATCTAACCTGCTGGCATCCCCTGAACTTCCAAAAACCAGTGTATCACCACCTCCAGAGGAACCCGGCGTACACCCTGCAAACAAACCCAGCATTGCTACCAAACACAATACAAGCGCAACTCTCCATATACTCCTATACATTTACTTTACCTCCATTTCGTTACCGTACAACAATTACGATTAAAATAATGTTACAAATCTAACAATCGTTATAGTGTTTGTCAATAGTTATATCAATATCTGTTAAGACTTCATAATATTTTCCTTTAAAATACTCGATATAGCTATCTTTTTTCAAAAGGAATGATACATGGACATATAACCTTGAAAGCAGGGAACATATCTATACAATCTTAATAACAACCTGTAAATGCTGTTACTAATCAGAAACCATTATGCTATCCTAAACATGTTCGTAAAAAGCAAGCTATAGAATGGAGGAATAATGAACCAGAACAATGAGCGAGTAAAGACAGAGGTAGACAATATTTCTTTAGTAGATACACATGAACACATTATTCTTGAAACAGAACGTGACGAATGTGCCAAGGACTTCAGCTACCTATTTGCGCATTACAACTCAAGTGACATGATATCGGCAGGATTATCGCCAAGGATGATGGAAGCCATACGCTTGCCGCTGCGGCAGAT
This sequence comes from Dehalococcoidia bacterium, assembly GCA_030589825.1. Lineage (GTDB taxonomy): Bacteria > Chloroflexota > Dehalococcoidia > GIF9 > AB-539-J10 > JAUUZT01. The sequence continues at coordinate 2,295 of JAUUZT010000201.1, read as the reverse complement.
GAGAATCAAGACCTACCAACGCCGTAAAGCTCGACGCTTTATCCCTGAACCAACGAGCTATGACATGTCTCTGGATGAGCGCTGGCAGGCAATGGAGCCCTTCTGGGAGATGATTAGAAATACAGCCTACGCCAAGCAGACGCTGATAACCATCCGGGACATATTCGGCATTGAAGATTTAAATCGAAATACCTATCGTCAGCTCTCTGAAGCAATATCCAATTCCAGAAAACCAGGCTGGTATGGTCACGTCTTGAGAGAAAAGGCTAATATTTCCATGTCCGTTGTCGATATTCAGAGCCTGGAAGTGAATCGTGAATTCTTTGTTCCTACTATGCGCCTGGATCATTTTATAAATGTACAGTCGAGGCTTGATCTTGAAGTACTCGAAACTGAATCAGCTATGACTATTCATTCGTTGGATGACCTGGTCAAAGCTATGCAGGCCACGCTGAAGTATTATAAAGAAAATGGTGCAGTATCAGTTAAAACCGGTCTTGCCTACAACCGTGTGCTTAAATATGAAAAGGTTTCACTACATGAAGCTGAAGTCGTCTTTAACCGCATTGCCAGTCACCTTGGGGAAGGTTCATCATGGCTGGAATCCAAGCCACTACAGGACTACATGATGCATCAGGTAATACGCGCTGCAATCGAAAACGAATTACCGGTTCAGATACATACAGGTCTTCAGGAAGGGAATGGGAATATCATCACGAATTCCAATCCTGTTCACCTGATTAATCTATTTATTGAATACAAGGAAGCTAAATTTGACCTGTTCCATGGTGGTTATCCCTACATTCATGAATGGGCAACCCTTGCAAAAAACTTTACCAATGTAACTGCCGATATTACCTGGCTGCCCATTATTTCACCTGAAATTGCCAGGCAACTGCTGCACGAGCTTATCGAGACAGTCCCCGGTAATAAAATCATGGCTTTTGGCGGCGATTCAATGACGGTTGAGATGGCGTATGGACATGCAAAGATGACACGTCAGTTAGTAACCCGTGTCCTTTCCGAAAAGATTGCCGAGGGCTACCTGGATGAGAACGAAGCCTTGCTACTGGCACGGAGAATGCTCAGGGATAACCCTGCGTCACTTCTAAAATTGAATATCGGCTGATTAATCAGCATAAACAGCTAGTCACGCGGTATTTTTCCTGGTTTATAAATAAATGATTGACATCCAGATGCCCTGTATATACTATTTATGCCATTATCACAGTGGGAGTATTCTCCCTTACCGCCTGCTAAATGGGAAATCCTGGTTTGGTTTTGTCAGTAACTTTGCTATAGCTATCCATGGAGAATGGATTGAGTAAAGTAGAGAATAAAGCATAAAAGCAGTTACTAATATCACGTAAGTGTCTTTTTCTTACCGACACAATTAATAAGGAGGTGCCTCATTGATTAGCTTATTGGATATCGCCGAGAGGACTCAGAAGGGACGTAAGATGCCCGAGGATGCCTGGAACATGAGCCTTTTTCGTAAAATCGGCGAACTGGTAAAAAAGTATGACATCCCCAACTATACCGCTGATACACCCTTCCTTAACCTTGATGATGCTCTGCCAGAGAGAGCTTTTCAGGCAGGTGTAGAGTTACTTGTTGAACATGGCGTATACTGCATAACCACCGGCCGTATTATCGAACTCAGCAGGGAGGAAGTGCTGGAGGCCGTGAGGGAGAGTCCCAAAGAACTGCTTGTCGGTAGTGGCAAAGATGCCCGTGTAATGAAACAGCGTATGGTGGAAGGGAAAGAGAAACTTAACTTTTGTCCCGGACACCATTCCCCATTCACCCAAGACCTCGCCCCAATCGTGGTTAAAAACTTCGCCCAGATACCAAGAACAGATTTCATCGAGGGCTTCAACTTCACAGAGGTGGACGGACACGAGATTTTCGGGGCTCCCCTTGAAGCCTATGCCTCACGCAGAGAGGTTTCCTGGATGAGAGAAGGCATCAGAAAAGCAGGACGCCCCGGGCTTTCAATAGTGTTATATCCCATCACCACCAGGGCAGAGGTATTGATGGCTGCCATCGACCCGGTGGATGGATTAAGAAACGGTGATGGCATTCTAACCTCCGTATTGCCTGACGAAAAAATAGAGCATGACCTGTTAGCTACCGCCATTGTCTGCGAAGACCAGGGGCTCTGGCGCATCAGCGGCAGCTTCTCGATGGTTGGCGGATTCTGCGGCGGTGCCGATGGAGCTATCGTTGAAGGAATAGCCTAACCATTGACTGCAATGATTTGTTACTGAGCCTACGTTAACTACACGGGAGTGG
>JAUUZT010000149.1 GCA_030589825.1 Dehalococcoidia bacterium | reverse complement strand
TGAGGAGCCGCACCCAAAATTACTTCCAGCAACAATAATATCACCCGGCCTCACATTGGTGACAAAAGAGCGGTCAATGTCCTCCATACAATGTTCAGCCAACTCATCTGCATCCGACACATTCAGATATCGAGCTGGAATTATCACATCAGTGTTGACATCATTGCCATATTTATGAACTTTTCCCTTTAAAATCACTATATTACCTCCTCAGGACCACAAATTCTCCCTGCAATTGCACTAGCAGCGCCTATTGCAGGACTTCCTAGATAGACTTCCGAGTCAGGGCTCCCCATTCTACCAACAAAATTTCGGTTAGTGGTAGACAAACATCGTTCATCAGCAGCCAAAACACCCATATAACCACCTAGACAAGGTCCACAAGTAGGCGTGCTGACTGCAGCACCAGCCTCTATGAATATCTCTATTAACCCTTCTTTCATCGCTTCTAAATATACGTTTTGTGTTCCAGGAATGATTATGCACCTTAAATCAGGATTAACTTTTTTACCTTTTAATAACATAGCGGCTACTCTTAAATCATCAAGACGTCCATTGGTACAGCTACCAATCACTACCTGGTCCAATTTGATATCGCCAACTTGACTAACCGCCTTAGTATTTGAAGGAAGATGAGGAAATGCAACTTGAGGTTCAAGATTCGATATATCAAATTCAATCTCTTTTATATACTCTGCGTCTTCATCTGATTGAAACACCGAGTAGTTCTTCCCACTGTGTATTGCCATATATTCTTTCGTCTTATCATCCACATGGAATAGCCCTGCCTTCCCTCCAGCTTCAATAGCCATATTTGACATGGTAAACCGTCCACTCATTGGAAGTTCATTAATAGCATCACCGGTAAATTCCATGGCGGAGTAAAGAGCTCCATCTATACCAATTTTACCGATTGTATAAAGAATTAAATCCTTTCCTCCTATCCATCTTGGCAGCTTACCATTGTAAGTAAATTTTATTGTCGTCGGTACTTTCATCCATATCTCGCCTGTAGCCATGGCTACGGCTATATCGGTAGAACCCATTCCTGTAGCAAAAGCTCCTAAAGCTCCATAGGTACATGTATGTGAATCAGCCCCAATAATAACCTGCCCCGGTAATACAAACCCTTGTTCAGGTAAAAGTACATGTTCTATACCCATTTTTTGTCCGACTTCGAAATATACTATCTTTTTTTCTTTAGCAAATTCACGCATCATTTTTGCTTGTTCAGCGGATTTTATGTCTTTATTGGGACAAAAGTGATCAGGAATCATAATTATTTTACTGGAGTCAAACACTTTGTTTACTCCAAGTTTCCTGAAAGCATTAATTGCTAGAGGCGCAGTAATATCATTAGATAAGACTAAATCGACTTTACAATTAACAAATTCACCTGGTCTAACATCTTTTTTGTTGCTGTGATACGCCAGAATTTTTTCGGCTAAAGTTGCCATTGGATTCGCCTCCCTTTGTGTAATAGAGTTTACTATTTAACGTATTTTAGGAATAAGTAATACAGCCACTGTAATTACCGTAGCCAGTACAGAAAGCAAGTACATCCCCGCACCTGCAGCCAAACCTATCGCTGCTGAAATCCAAATACATGCCGCGCTGGTTATTCCCCCTATTCCATTATTACGAATATCACGAAATATAACTCCTGCCCCGATAAACCCAATCCCAGCTACCACCCCAGCCCCAATTCGTGATGCGTCAAAGGTATTACCCGTATAACCATAAATTGAGATGATATTGTATAGTGCAGCGCCCATTGTAATTATCATATGCGTTCGTATGCCGGCTACTTTACCAAATCGCTCACGTTCAAAACCTATAGCAGCTCCTAAAGCTGTAGCCAGTACTAAGCGCAGTGCCATTTCCAAGGTTAGACTCAACTAGCGTCCTCCTTATTAGTATTTTTCTTGCTCAGCAACCTGTTTAAAGCATTCATATATGCCTTAGCAGTAGCCACAACTATATCAGTAGAAGCACCACGACCGGTATAAGAAATGCCATCGCTCTCAATTTTTATTAACACTTCACCAATAGCATCAATACCCTCTGTTAGTGACTTAATAGTAAATTCAGTAAGTTTATTAGGTATACCAACTATGCGATTAATTGCCTTATAGATAGCGTCTACAGGACCTGTACCTAAAGCAGCATCTGCCAGGTATTTTCCATCTGGCCCAATAAGCCTTACCGTGGCTGTAGGTAAACTATGGTTACCACAAGTTACCTCCACATGGTCAAGGTGATATGTTACGACTGCTGTTCTATGTTCCTCTGCCACCAAAGCTTCAATATCGCGGTCTGTAATCTCCTTTTTCTTATCTGCTATCTCTTTAAAACTGAGGAAAGCTTGTTTCAGCTCAGTTTCACTTAGTGTATAACCTAGTTCAGCCAATCTTTCCCTAAATGCATGCCTTCCACTTGATTTACCCAACACAAGATTGCTCGATGAGAGGCCAATGGACTTAGGATCCATGATTTCATATGTTATAGCTTTCTTGATTAAACCATCCTGATGAATTCCAGACTGGTGACTAAAAGCATTCGTTCCAACAATAGCTTTATTTGGTTGAATTGGAAATCCAATCAAATCACTTACTAGACGACTTGCTTTATATATCTGCGTTGTATCAACACCTGTAGTAAAGTGCAGCAAATCATAACGTGTTTTCAATGCCATAACAATCTCTTCCAAAGCAGCGTTACCTGCTCGTTCTCCGATACCATTGATGGTACACTCAACCTGTCTTGCCCCATTACATAACGCAGCAAGGCTATTAGCTGCTGCAAGTCCCAAATCATTGTGACAATGAACACTTATTATTGCCTGCTCTATATTAGGCACTTTAAGAACAATACCCTTAATCAACTCGCCAAACTCTGTCGGTGTTGAATATCCTACAGTATCAGGTATATTTACCGTCGTTGCGCCAGCATCAATAGCGACTTCAATGATATGATATAGGTAAGTTCGGTTAGCGCGACTGGCATCCATGGGCGAAAATTCTATATCATCGGTATAGCTCTTAGCATACGCCACCATTTTCTTCGCCTTTTCCAGTACTTCCTCGCGACTCTTTTTTAATTGATACAAGAGATGTATGTCTGACGCAGATAAAAAGACATGTATCCGAGGATGAGCAGCTCCCTTAATAGCTTCCCATGCTCTATCTATAGCCTCAGTATTAGCATGGCACAGAGCACATATTATGGGTCGCCGTATTTCCTTACTAATAAGCTGTACCGCTCTGAATTCTCCTTCTGAACTAATGGGGAAACCAGCTTCAATCACATCAACCCCAAGTTTTTCTAACCGTCGGGCTATTTCCAGCTTTTCCTGAGAATCTAAGCTTGACCCTGCTGCCTGTTCTCCATCCCTTAATGTTGTATCAAATATTATTATATTATCCATAACCCTACTAAGACATCATGTTCCTTAGTTCTTTGCCTACCAATTCTATTTGGTGCTCAGCGTTTTTTCGCCTCATAGCATTAAAGCTGGGTCGTCCAGCCTGATTTTCCAATATCCATTCTTTGGCGAATGTCCCATCCTGAATCTCAACTAATATCTGTTTCATTGCTTGCTTAACCGAATCGTTAATTACCCTAGGCCCACGAGTATAATCTCCATATTCGGCAGTATTGCTTACAGAGTAACGC
>JAUUZT010000095.1 GCA_030589825.1 Dehalococcoidia bacterium | reverse complement strand
CTCCTTAATACTGAGTATACGATAGCTATTATCTGTTAACATACCAGCTGCAGCCCCTTCGCTGTCGGCAGTCAGTTTGCCCTTGATAATCCGATTATCTGTAGTATAGGCTATATATGAATATTCCATCTTATCAGCTACTCAATAAAGTATGCATTGCGCAGCACTTCGTATGGAGTAGTTATTCCGGCTTCAACCTTTGCCATGCCATCTTTTATCATAGGTATCATACCATCTTGGAGAGCTTGCTGCCGTACTTCGTTGGTACTGGCTCCCTTCAGTATCTGTGACCTAATTATATCGCTTACAGGCAATATTTCAAAAAGACCTGTTCTGCCCTGGTATCCTGAATAAGAGCATAATTCACACCCTTTACCATAGAGGAATTTGCTTTGTTCTTTACCTGTTTCCTTGGTATAGGCCATCTGCTCCAGTAAAGGGGCTTCCCTATATTCGCAGCAGTTGCTGCAGATACGACGTACCATCCGTTGGGCTACAACCCCGATAACTCCAGAGGAAACAAGGAAGGGTTCTATACCCAGGTCGAGGAGACGGAAAATAACGCCGATAGTATCATTTGCATGAATCGAGGAGAGCACCAGGTGTCCGGTCAGGGCTGATTGAACGGCTATTCTTGCTGTTTCAGCATCCCTTATCTCCCCTACCAGTATGATGTCAGGGTCGAGACGCAGGATAGAGCGTAGTCCGCTGGCAAAGGTTAGCCCTGCCTTGGTGTTAATTTGTATTTGATTTATACTTCCGAAGCGAAATTCTACAGGGTCTTCGATGGTGATGATATTACGTGTTACCCTGTCCAACTGGTTTACTGAGGCATATAGAGTGGTTGTCTTGCCTGACCCGGTAGGACCACTTATTAAAATCATACCGAAAGGCACCTTGAGCATATTTTGATATTTAGTTAGAGAGTTGGGAGAGAATCCCAGGCTTGCCATGTCTATAATGCCAAGTGATTTATCCAGCAGGCGCATTACTGTCATCTCACCATGTACGGTGGGGGAGGTCGCCACGCGGATATCTATAGGACGTCCCTTCGTATCGACAGAAAACTGGCCGTCCTGTGGGCGGATGTGATCAGCAATATTCATGTCGGCCAATATTTTTATTCTTGAAGTAAGAGGCAGATGTATTTTAGATGGTAATGACATGACATCTTGAAGGGCCCCATCAACGCGATAACGAACTCTCAGTTTATCTTCCTCGGGTTCGAGGTGAATGTCGGAGGCTCTAACCTTGGCTGCCTCATCTATGATGAGGCGTAGGGCACTGGCTACAGGGGTATCTCTGGCGGCATCAAGTAAGGCCTGTTCATCAAGTGCAAAGTCTGGCATCCCATCCCCTGACATACGCGATACCTGTGCCTCGATATCGCCGAACCCTCGATAGTTGAAATCAATTGATTCCCTGATTTCATTCTCATTGGCAGCTACAGGGCTTATTCTCATACGGCTCTGTGCAGCCAGGGCTTCCAGGGCGAAGATATCTGCCGGGTTTGCCATGGCTACTTGCAGGGCACTATTTTCAATAGCCAGAGGGACAGCAGAGAATCTCCTTGCCATGTTTTCAGGAATCAGTTGCAGGGCTTCAGGCGGAGTTCTACTCACGACGCCTTTTGTTTTGGGTTTTTCTTCTGTAATAGAGGTTAACAATTTTTCAACTGTGCTCTGGAGTTCAGTTGTTCCATGTTCTAAAGCAATATCTGATTCTTTCTTGTTTTTAAAGGACGTCTCTATGATATTCACCCTCTGCTGTTCAGCAAGCTGCCTTGCCTCGGGCAGGAGCTCCCCTGAAATAAGCAGGGCTTTTTCCTGGATGCCTGTATCATAAGTTTTAGCATCAAACAGGGATATCTGGTTCAGGTCTACCTTATCGCTGGTTATTATGTCCATACCCAGTTTGTAAGCTATAAGGCCGTTGTCAAAGAAACCAAGGATATCAAAAGTGTACTCCACTCCTGAATTACCGGTGGCTTTGCCCTTTTCCTCCGCTATAAAACCAAGTTCTTTTAGTGATTTCAACACTTCATGATTAGTCTTCCAGTGTAGCTGTTTTTTTCCTTTTGCATAAGCAGTTACAGGTGAAGCAAGAAATGTATGGAGACTGTTTTTATCGAACACTTTTATTCGTTGTCCTGCGGCAAATCGAGATGCTATTAACTCGAGTCCCGGAATTGCCAGGATGATTTTGTATCTGATACCGCAGTCATATGATTTGTCATCAAAGGCAAAAACCTTGCTCAGTCCTATCTCCCCGTTATCTTCACCAAGGATGACATCTATGGTGACAACATGATTGATGAAGCCATTGTTACTACGAGCCATGATATCGAAGCTGTGACTGACACCGGATTTGCCTTTGACTACGGCGTTTTCTTCAATGTCATATCCCTGGCTGTTAAGCCGTTGGATAAACTGGCTCTTCAGTTGTTTTATTTGCCTCTCTTCTAATTGCTGTACCATATCTAATATTTAGCTAAGCATATATATGTATAGTCAAATGTTAACATAATAGATTATGTTGTCAAACATAATCTATGTCAAGAAAATAGGGTGACTCACTATTCAGGGATTGACAAAACACGTGAAATACCTGACAATTGCTACAATGGCAAGAAATATATATAGAATACTGTCAATATGTATGGCTGTTGCTTTGCTGCTTCCTTTGTTGTTTATAAGCAACAGTAATGGAGTGACTTCAGCTCAATACGATAAATTGAAGTGGTCTGTAATAGATACTCCCTGTAGCGAAGATGTGGTTGTTCTCAGCCCAAGCGAAATCAACGTCCTCGCAATTAGCTCTGATTACGAAACATTCTACGTTCTGGATATTCCTACATGGCATGATGATGATGCAGATACCGTCGTTGATTCTGGAGAAATTGGCAGGGTTTTCAAGACGACTGATGCCGGTATTACCTGGAATGATCAGTTAACCGAGACACTTCAAGATGATGGAGCGGGGTTACCTGCCTGGGATATTGCTGTAGCTCCTGGCGATCCAGATTTACTGGCGGTGGTTACGGATAACAGGCAGGAAGTTTATATTTCTGAGTATGGGGGAGAGGATGAAAATGGTATTGAGGATATCTGGGTAAGTTTGCAGATATCAAATTCAGCAGGATGGGATAGCAATCTGCTTATTTCCGATATCGCCATCTCTCCGGAGTATGGTAGTGATAATCGGGATATTGTCATTGGAACACGTTGTCCTGATGGCTCCACCGGGGGAGATGTTTGGGTGATGAAGTCTAATATATTTGGAGGGTGGAAGGCACAGAGCCTGGATATGGATGTAAGTTCTGTTCGTTTCTCTCCCAGTTATTCCACTGACAGAGCTATACTGGCTATTGCCAGTGATGATGATAAAACCTACCTTTGTACTGGCATCAGGTATATCGAGGATAATGAGACTGACTGGGATATAACTGATCCTGCCAAGGTGGAGATAAGCGCGGGTAATGACCTTTCACCGGGGGAAAATGAAATAATCATTTCTGACCTGGCACTTCCCTCCAATTACCGCTACATTGAAGAGCAACCAGCAAGGCGTGTTGTGTATGCTGCTTATAGCTCGGATACTGATTTTGATGATGCCTATCGTATAGATGATACTGAGGTTAGCAGACTGGAAGTTAAGGAAGGGGGAAAAGTTTCCATAGCGACTATTGCCTACCAGGGTACCTGTAGTAGCGGGAAGCTGTTAGTCGGAGAGGTGTTGGCAGAGGAAGACTCCGCTGAAGCCTTAATTCACCTTTGTTTTGATACTGACCCGGAGATCTCTTTTCCTGAATGGGTAAAACCTGATAAACCAGCTACAGGTGGGGTAACTTCTGGCCGTGCTAATGCACAGGTTGCCTGGGGGAGTAGTAGCCAACAGGCTTATTGTGGAACAGGCAGCAATTATGTAACAAATGCTGATGACTGGGATGACATGACTTTTGGCCCATGGCGGGGTGAAATATATGATGAGAGCGCCTTTTCTGTTAGCAGAGATGATTGCGCGACATGGAATCAGCTTTCGCTTATAGATACTGAGATGAAGAATCTCAGCGATTACCTCTTGTCTTTTGATACAGAGACCCTTTACCTTGCTTCTGTGGGTAACGGATTTGATAGCTTATGGCGGAGTCAAAGCGACTCTCTGGGAGATATATGGGAGCGGGTGTTATGCTTCGATGCTGAGTCAGATGACTTAATATTACGGGCTGCTGAAAAAGAAGCCAGTAAGAAGGATTTGATATTTCTGGCAGTGAAAGGTAGTGATAATGCCAGATATTCTGATGATGAGTGGCAGAGATGGAAATCAATTCGTAGTTGTCCTGATATAACTGATATGGCCGTGGTAGATGATGAGTTGCTATATATTCTGGATGATAACCTGGTAAATAAAGGCGTTTGGGACTCGAGGAGATATGGTGGTGATTGGGTATGGGAAAGGGACATAGAAACAGAGCTGGAGCATGGCTATAGCATTGCCGCCAGCGGGAGTAGTAATGTTTTTGTGGGAGAGGATGAGGGGGAAGGGAAGCTTGCCTATTCCACTAATGGAG
>JAUUZT010000202.1 GCA_030589825.1 Dehalococcoidia bacterium | reverse complement strand
TTGAAAACTGGCAGCTATTATGTTACGCAGCTCTTATTTATTTTAGATTACCTCAGCCAGATTTATGCAGGGAAATAGGGCTAACCATTATTCAGCCCAGGGCGCGGCATATTGATGGTACTATAAGATCCTGGAAATTCCCTGCCGATCATATCAGGAATTATCGAAACAAGATAATAGACTCCATGAGCAACGCCGCCTTAACCGACCTTGCTGAAATCAATGTAACTTCCGGAAGTCATTGCAGGTATTGTGACGGGAAATTACAATGCCATTCTGCTACCATATCCGCAGGTATGGCCCTGGATTATATCGGTAAAATGAGTCACTCAGGTTTTACTCCGGAGCAATTCGTCTTTGAATATGAACTTATAGAACGCGCTCTGGAGATAATCAAGAGACGTAAAACAGCTCTTGACGAAGAAGGGCTCGCGATGTGTAAAGCAAATAAGACCCCTATAGGTTTTATCGCTAAAGCCACAGTGGGTAATTTAGCATGGACGTTAAATCCTATTGAGATAGGGGACGCCATGGTGCCTAAAGTAAACTTACGTAAGGATGAAGAGCCTGTAACGCCTACGCAGGCTATTAACCGCGGGCTGCTTGCTAAAGACACTGTGGCCGCCTTTGCCTCTCGTTCACTCGGGAGCATGAAATTACAACGCATGGATAACGCAAAAGCAAAAAGGATACTTGACAATGCCAAATGAAAATTTAAGTGTGACAGGTCGTATAGTCCAGGGTGATATCTTTGAGGAGCGGACTAAAGACGGTCAGGGCCGCATACTCACGGACAAGCACGGCCAGCCTAAGACTGAGTATTTTGTGGCTATTGCGGTCCCTAAAACCGATCCGCAATTTAATGAAGTATGGGCCGCTATGCAGCAAATTGCCGCTGCCGGCTTCCCAGGTGGGCAATCTCAGCAAGCAGATTTCTCCTGGAAAGTACGGGACGGTGACTTAGCAGCTAACATCAGTAAAGTAGGTTTTGCCGGGCACTGGATCTTTGGTTTTACTACCGGGTTTGCGTATAGTGCCTATACTCAAGGCGCTCAAGAGCAGCTTATGGCGGGCTCTATTAAAAGAGGTGATTACGTCAGAATTGTATTTACCTGCAAACCTAATGGTGAGCCAACAAAGCCGGGTGTATACCTTAACCAGGTATTAGCTGAATTTTTAGGGCATGGCGAACCTATTGTGGGTGGACCTGACGCTAAAGAAATACTCGCAGGTATGAACCCAGCAACAATTCCGGCAGGCGCAAGCGCTACTCCGGTAGCTGCCGGACCTCCACCTATACCAGGCCCAGCGGCACCTATACCAACGCAACCTCCTGCACCAGTACCAGGACCTATACCAACGCAACCTCCTGCACCGGCACCGATACCAGGGCCTATCCAACCTGCTACTAATTTTCTTAATCCAGCACCCCCACCCGCCGCAGCTCCAGCAGCAGGGAGTACACCAGGTACTATGACCGCAGCAGCGGGGGGCACAACATACGAACAGTACATAGGCGCTGGTTGGACTGACGATCAGCTAATACAACAAGGGCTCATGCTACCATGACCCTTTTACCTACAATGGACTTTGAAACTTACTCAGAGGCGGGATACGTTTTTAACCCAGACCTGGGTAAGTTCGTGTCCCTGTTAAAGAATAAGCCCGGCATACAGGGTGTAAACGCCGCGATATATGCGGCACACCCCTCCACGCGGGTTATTTCTTTAGCTTATGATCTTTTAGGCGGAATCGGAGAGCAACTTTGGGTTCCAGGCTGCCTCCTTCCCGTTGATCTATTTAAACACATAGTCAATGGGGGGCTGATAGAGGCCCATTTCTCAAAATTTGAATACTATATATGGTATCATGTATGCTATCAAAAAATGGGATGGGTTCAATTACCGTTACGGCAACTTAGATGCAGTGCCTCCAAGGCATTAGCGAGTAGTTTTCCGGGCGGACTTGATGCACTTTCAAAGGTGTTAAACCCTGGAGAAAAGAAAGATGCCCGCGGCAAACAACTCATAAGGCTGCTCTCCGTACCTAAAAAACCGACTAAGAACGACCCGACTCTTTTAAGATCCGTAGAGAAACACCCTGATCTTTACACAGAAATGTATAATTATAATGTTCAGGACGTCAGGGCAGAAAAAAGCATAAGTGCTATGCTGCCTGACCTCTCCCCTAAAGAAGAGAAATTGTGGCTATTGGACCAGGAGATAAACCTCAGAGGTGTAGCAGTTGACGTTCAGGGTATACAGGATTGTTTAGCTGTTTTTAAGCAGGCAGAGGCTAAATATACTAATGAGTTGATACAGATAACCAAAGGTCAGGTACAAACCGTTGACGAACTTACAAAGGGCTCTGCGGGGGATAAGTGGCTTATATCCCAGGGGCTTACCATGGATAGTTTGAATAAAGACCACATTGAGATAGCTTTGAAAAATCCTTTTTTACCTGTGGTATGCCGACGGGCGTTAGAGATCCGGCAGCTTATTGGGGCTTCCAGTATCAAAAAGCTATTTGCCATGGAGCGAACGACCAGTTCAGATGGTAGAATACGTGAATTATTCAAGTATTGTGGCGCTCCTGCTACTGGCAGGTTTTCCGGAAAAGGAGCACAACCTCAGAATCTTAAATCAGACGGTCCGGATTGTATGGTCTGCAATCATTGCGGGTACATAGCAAAGAAAGAGAAACGTACCGGGTGTGACGCCTGCTTGACTGCCGGACATGGTTTTAAGGATCTTGAATGGGGGGTAGAGGCTATTGAAGCAGCTTTAAAAACCATGAAGCACCAACGTTTAGACCTTATAGAAGCCAGATGGGGTAATGCAGTTGAAGTTATTGGAAGTTGTTTGCGCGGGTTATTTATCGCAGGTCCGGGAAAGGAGCTTATAGGGTCGGATTACTCTGCTATTGAGGCGGTGGTACTCGCAGTACTTGCGGGGGAGGAATGGCGCGTAGAGGTATTCAAAACGCACGGGAAAATATATGAAATGACCGCGAGTAAGC
>JAUUZT010000191.1 GCA_030589825.1 Dehalococcoidia bacterium | reverse complement strand
GGTGATTTATTTAGCCTTGAGTGGTTGAGGTCAATAGTTTTTATTGATGCAACACCCGGAATAATTGTCTTACTACCACCACCAAACCCATATGGGTGGGGAACTATACCACCAATTCCTATTTTTAGATCACATGACATGAACTCACTATTAATAGATACAGGTGTACCCCGACTAGTTACTCCAAGAGGGGTGCAATTTTCATAGGGATTATGATTATAAACGAGGAACCTTCCGGTAATTTCATCACCAAGTTTTTTCCTGAACTCAATATTATCCATTGATCCATGAGCACCCAGTGCCGAAATAAACCTTATTTGGTCATCGGTAATACCAGCATCAGCAAGTTGTTCCAGTATATATGATACTAATACTTTAGTTGGAGTTGGCCTGGTCAAATCATCAAAAAGTATGGCAACTTCTTTCTTTCCTTTAGCCATCTCCTCTATTGTTTTGGTTCCAATAGGATTAGCAAATGCCTTCCTTATTTCGCTATCAGATAGCGGTGGATCATTGGCCCCCTTCATATTGCATACAGTGACATCCCACGATTCTGGAAATTCTAGCTCATATTTTTCATCACCATACCAGGCCAATATCGGTACTACTATTTTTTTCATGTTTCCTACCCGCTCTCCAGTTATTTGTAATCTATATTAAATATCTTTAAGTGGATATTCACCATATTCTTTAATTGCCTCAATCATAGCAACATAGTTCTCTGGCTTAACGCCAGAGTGAATAGAGTTGCTGGACATGCAAACTAGTCCTCCACCCTTCCCTGCTTTCCTGATAACCTCCCTTGTCTCCTGTCTTACATCATCAGTTGTACCAGAAACCAGACTGAAGGCACAGCTCACATTACCCATCAAACAAACTTTGTCACCTATTCTAGTCTTAGCATCCTCCATGTCCATACCAGCCATAGGGTCTATGGGGTGAATTCCATCAACACCAGTGTCAAGTATAATGTCACAGATAGGCCAAATATTGCCGTCTGTATGCTTAAAAAATGGTTTGCCGTAACTATGCGTTAAATCAACTATCTTCTTTAGTGATGGAGCAATATACTTTTTAGTAAGCTCAGGAGACACCATTGGACCTTTAGTCATCGCCCAATCTCCACTGACAAACACCATGTCAGCACCTAATTCAAAGCAATTTCGGAAAAATTTTAGCTCGTAGTCAGTTACAATTTTATTAACACGTTCAATGAGCTCTGGGTTTTTCACCATAGACTTAAAATAGAAAACATCCCCTAACAAGCTTTCCTTGGCTATATCGAAGACATCGGTACAGTGTGCAATGACTGCCCTCTCCCCCCCGAACCTCTTTACCAGCTGTTTAAGCTCCTCATATCTCCACTCTTCATCAGGGTCAGGAGCCACATATTTATCCAAATCCTGCTCCGACTTAATCGCCGGCTCCATAGGATGGCCGAGGTCAGTGTTGGTAAACTGCACTAATCCACCCCACTGATCACGCTTTATATTCTTTACAGCATCAATCGTCTCATAACTCCAAGTCTGCGTTTTATCAAAAACCATGATAGCATCGATATCCATGCGCTCTACAAAATCAGCATAAGATGCTTTAGTATCACCCATTATGGCATCTCTTACTTTCTTATCTATCAGCATTTCAAAGTGAGGTACTCTGTCAGGTTCTTCATGTTTTATCGTTTTTAACAAGCGTTCTAAACCGGTGAGTTTCTTCATCGCTGTTCCTCCTTATGATTTCTCTATTAGAGTTTTAGCTACTCTGACAGCAGCAGGTGCGTCATAAGCATATCCATCTGCCCCTATCTTATCCGCCCACTCCTGAGTTGTCGGTGCACCACCGACCATTATCCTGACCTTCTCTCTCAATCCAAAAGACTTTAATAACTCAATCGTTTTTATCGTATTCGGCATAGTCATAGTTAACAATGAAGAAAGTGCAAGAACCTGAAAGTTCCCTTTCTCTACCGCTGAGCAGAACTCCTCTGCAGACACATCTACACCGAGATCAGTTACTTCCCAACCATTCCCCTTTAACATCATAATAACAATATTCTTACCAATATTATGAATATCGCCCTCAACAGTACCTATAGCTATTTTCCCTTGTGAAGGTACATTACCTGCACTTAGAGCAGGTTCAATCAACTCCAGGGCACTCGATGCAGCCTCGCCAGATATCAACAATTCGGGCAGGAAATATTTTCCACTTTCGAACAATTCACCAGTCTCCCTTAAACCAGGAATAATGCCCTCATCCAGCACTACCTTTGCCGCTATTCCTTCCACCAATGCCTTGTTAGTCAAATCAACGGCTATTTCGGACTCTCCTTCCACTACAGCTTTTGATAATTCCTTGAAATCTATCATGCTTCCTCCTATTTCAATTAAAAATCGATTTTTCGGGCTACTTCAATTAACTGCCAGGGGGTACCTGCCATATTCTTTTATAGCCTTGACCATGGCAATGTAGTTTTCAGGTCTGACACCAGAATGCACTGAATTACTGGACATGCAGATAAGTCCACCACCTTTCCCAGCCTTTCTTATCACTTCCTTCGTTTCTTGCCTTACCTCCTCTACCGTACCCGAAACCAAGCTGAAAGCACAGCTCACATTGCCACATAAACACACCTTGTCTCCAAACTTTGCCTTGGCTTCAGCCATATCCATACCAGCCATCGGGTCTATGGGATGAAGACCATCCGTATCAGTGTCGATGATAAGGTCAATAATAGGCCAAACGTTACCATCGGTATGCTTTATTACCGGCACTCCACGGCTGTGACAGTATTCAACAATCTTTTTAAATGGAGGAACGATGAATCTACTAATAAATTCAGGAGAAACCATTGGTCCTTGAGTCATCGCCCAATCACCATTCACAAAGACTATATCAACGCCGAGATCTATACTATTTTTAAGGTAGCGTAATTGATAATTAAGTGCTATTTCGTTCACTTTATCAATGAAATCAGGATTCCTCACCATCGCCTTATAATACTGTGTATCACCCAACAGGTTTTCCTTGGCTACATCAAACACATCAGTACAACCAGCGATAATCGCCCGGTGTCCTTTGAATCTCTTGACCAGTTTCTTCAGCCAATCATATCTCCACTCTT
>JAUUZT010000181.1 GCA_030589825.1 Dehalococcoidia bacterium | reverse complement strand
GCGAGCTTTGCCAATCCAATAGACATGACCGCTGAAGCATCGGCGAGGCAGTATGGCGAAGCACTCAGATATTTACTGGAAGATGATGATATAGATATGGTAATTGTCATTTTCATTCCGCCAATAACGACAGGGCCAGAGGAAATAGCTGCTGTTATTCGTGATTTGGCTCCCCGGTTTTACCAGCAGGGAAAGACGCTGGTGGCTTCTCTAATGGGCTGGCGTGGTGCCAACAGGGAACTATCATCGGGACCGGTACATGTGCCAGGTTTTAGTTTTCCTGAGTCGACTGCCGTTGCCCTTGCCAAGGCTTATGAATATGGACAATGGTTGAAGAGACCTAAAGGGGTTGTTTCTGAGCTGACGGGCATTGACAGGGATAAGGCGAGAAAACTGGTGGAATTTGGCTTACAGTGTTCGAATAACCAGCCAACATGGCTTGATGCTGATTCTGTTAACATGGTTCTTGAGTGCTATGGTGTTAGCCTTGCACAATCAGGGTCGGCCAAGACAAAGAAAGAAGCGGGTGAGCTTGCGGAGAAGCTTGGTTTTCCTCTTGCTGCGAAGCTGTTATCGGATACTATAGTACATAAGACGGATGTTGGTGGCGTCGTTCTTGACCTTAAGACGAAGGCAGATGTAGAGGAGGCATACGAACAGGTAAAACAGCGACTAGTGGCTATTGGCAGGGAAGGGGAAATGAAAGGTATTACCCTGCAGCAGATGGAGGAAGGAGGCGTCGAGGTTATCGTTGGGGTAACACAGAGCCCGAATCTTGGGCCGCTGATGCTGTTTGGTCTGGGAGGCATCTATACTGAACTGTTTAAGGATGTGGCATTTCGAATCCATCCATTGACCGATGTCGATGCGAGGGAGATGGTTAAGTCAATTAAGGCATATCGTCTGCTGGAAGGATGGCGAGGGGCAAAGCCCTGCGATGTCTCTGCCTTAGAGGAACTGCTGTTACGGATTTCTGCCATGGTGGAAGACCTGCCGGAGATAGCGGAGATGGACATGAATCCGGTGAAGTCCCTCAACAAGGGCAGTGGCTACAAGGTGCTGGATGCCCGTATCAGACTGGTGAACCCTGTTATTAGCAAGTAATAAACCTTGGTAATTTATGCCTTGCCCTGGGGCTAAAAAGGTTTCCCCTTTTAGCTGTCATTGCGAGGAGCCAACAGGCGGCCGAAATGTCCCTCACTTTTTAAATTTTGCATAAAGCTGGAAACTTGTAATCAGAAATTCGAAATATGTGGTACTATGGATTAATGAATAGTATAGGAGGTCTGGTTTGAAAATACTCCTTGTTTATCCAAAGAACCCGGACACCTTCTGGAGCTTCAAGCATGCCTTGAAATTCATCTCCAAGAGGGCGGCCTTTCCTCCTCTGGGTTTATTGACCGTTGCGGCGATGCTTCCATCTGAGTGGGAGAAGAAGCTGGTGGATATGAACGTTACCAATCTGACTGATAAAGACCTCAAATGGGCGGATTATGTGTTTATCAGCGCTATGGTAGTACAGCAGGAGTCAACACGGGAAGTTGTAGATAGATGTAAAAAGTTTAACATAAAAACTGTGGGTGGTGGTCCTCTTTTTACGCCTGGTTATGAGGACCTTCAGTTCGATGATGTAGATCATCTTATATTTGCAGAAGCCGAAAATATAATGCCGCTGTTTTTAGAGGACTTAAAGAACGGGACCGCGAAGCACATTTATAACGCTGAGGAACGGCCGGACATTAGCACCAGCCCTGTGCCTTTATGGTCGCTTGTTGATATGAAAAAATATCACTTTGTAGACATTCAGTATTCCCGGGGCTGCCCTTTCAATTGCGAATTCTGCGATATAGTGGTGATGAATGGTCATATTCCACGAACGAAAACCAGTGACCAGGTAGTTGCTGAACTTAATTCCGTATATGACGTGGGCTGGCGAGGTAGTGTCTTTTTCACTGATGATAATTTTATTGGTAATAAACGGAAGCTGAAGACAGAGATACTGCCGGCAATGGCGCAATGGAGCAAAGAGAAAAATCACCCCTTTTCATTTTTTACGGAAGCATCCATAAATCTTGCCGATGACGAAGAGCTCATGCAGGCTATGACGGAGGTAGGCTTTGATATGGTATTTGTTGGTATCGAAAGCCCGAACGAGGAAAGCCTGATTGAATGTAATAAAATGCCAAACAAGGATCGTGATTTACTGGCATCAGTTAAAAAGCTTCAGAATCATGGCTTTCAGGTACAGGGAGGATTCATCGTTGGTTTTGATAGTGACCCGCTCTCGATTTTTAAGAGCCAGATTAATTTCATTCAGCAGAGTGGAATTGTTACCGCTATGGTAGGTGTGTTGATGGCTCCTCCAAAAACAGCGCTTTACAAACGGCTGAAAAAAGAGAATCGCTTGCTGATAGGTGGTACCGGTGATAATACGGATGGGTCAACCAATTTCATTCCTATAATGGGCAGAGAAAGACTTGCCACTGGTTACAGGCACGTCCTCAGTACAATCTATTCCCCTAAACCATATTACGAACGTATTAAAACCTTTTTAGAAGAATATAAACCCCAAAAAGTAAAAAAGGGTTCAATTAAACTCGAACGGATACAAGCCCTGTTTAAATCTATCTGGGTTCTGGGAATTAAAGGGAAGGGAAGAGTATATTACTGGAGGCTGTTTATCTGGACATTGCTTAACAAACCTGAGTCTTTCTCCCTGTCGATAACATTTGCCATCCAGGGATTTCATTTCAGTAAGGTTGCCGAGAAGATACTCGTTATTCCATCTGAAAAATTTAACGACATATAGTAAACAGCAGTTAGATGTCTTCAATGGAAACAGTTAGCAGTGGTAAAACTGTTATGAAACTATCGGCGTCCTGTTTTCCTGGAAGGGATGGGTTCTTAAAATCAAAGAATAGAGGTATGGGTATTTTGATTTTACGTTTTCTACATAGCTGAGCCATACACTGGACAGGTGGTCGTAGCATCTTCCAATATCTATATCCAGGTGTGCAAGGTCTTTATCTGGAAGCCCGACAAGAGATGTCCTTGCTTCAAGCTCTTCATCGAGATGAGTAACCGCCCAGAGCAAATCGGTAAAAGTATCATGCTCCATTAGATTGGGATTCCCCAGTAAACCCAGTATAAATGGACGATTCTGTGATAGAAACGTTTTAAGACTGATAAGGTCAACATAATGACAATCGACATTTACTTTTAAATGGTAAGCATATCGGGTAGCTTTCCGGAAATCGGCCTT
>JAUUZT010000127.1 GCA_030589825.1 Dehalococcoidia bacterium | reverse complement strand
TTAATAAACTCACTATATCGGATTGTATAAGATAATTTGTCTGTTGGAGCTGAGGTTACAATAGGTAAAACTTTTGAGCTAGCTTTTAGCTTAACTCTTTAACCCCATAAACCACAGATGTTGATTGTAACAACAGAAGGCACTACTTACAAACAGAAATGGTAATAATGCTGAATGATCTACTCCCCGAAAACTGGGCCATCCATAATGTGAATTTTTAGGATGGGAAAATAACGGTGAAAGGAGCAGATATTTACGAAGAGGAGAAAGTACGCGACATAGCCTCTCTGTAAGGGACTACTATGCCATGCCAATATAAATATTCAACACCAAGCATAGCTGTAAGTCTTACGCGTGTTGGTTACCACACGTGACCAGACATCATATATTTTTAGGAGATTGATACTGAGAATTAGATTACTGCATGGCCGAATAATCTGTTGGTTTCATAATCGTAGTGGTAAGTTTAAGGACTATCGGACCATTTTTACTCGTTTCCTCACTCACTTTGATCCATTCGGGATCACTCATAAACGCATCCCACTTTTTCTCTCTTTCGGCGAGGCTTTCCCATGCAAGCAAATAAGTCAGCGTGTTGTTCGGACCTATAACATTCTCCCAGAAACCTACAGGGCGAATACCTAATCTCTTCCAAATCCTCGTTGTATGGTTAGCAAATCGGTCGTCGATGTCCTTCATCTTAAATGGAGGAATATCGTACACCCTCAGTTCGTAAAGCATTTCTTTAAACTCCTTTTTAATAATACTACCTGACTACAGTATAAGTTTTACGGTATTTCAAGCATGTTACAAGAAGTGCATTTAAAAGTAAACTGCTTCTCGCCATTACACTAATGTATCCCACAACTCTAAGCCTTTTTCATAGGTTAAGGTAATTAGGCTGTTGCCTAATTAAGGGGTAGTCTGCAATGCGAGGACAGGCCACCTAAGCCGCCTAGTACTAATAAGCAGCCTGATATTATTTGTGGACCTTTTAGGAGGTAAGATACACCTGAAAACAAGCAGTAACTGGTGGAGATAGGGGGATTCGAACCCCCAACCTCTGCATTGCGAACGCAGCGCTCTCCCAACTGAGCTATATCCCCATCAAACTAATCCTAACAAGGCATTAAAGGCAGGTCAAGTTTGCCTTATTCAAACACTTATTTCGCCAACGATAACCCTATAACTATGCCTTTATCCTTTTCAGCCGCATCGCAGCGGCATCCACCGCAAGCGTCATACAATCGAACGTCGGGGCAGCAGGAGGAGCATAACAGGTTTCCAATTGCAGGAAATCCTTTACAGTCATTCCTCGTAAGATAGCAACAGCAAAGACATTAACCCGCTGATGCGCTTCCTGTTCTCCTACAATCTGTGCCGCCATAATTTTCCCATCCTCAGGATTAACCATAACCTTCACATTAAGCTCTTTTCCTCCTGGATAATATGGAGGCACCGTAGACCCTTTAGCTTTCCCCAACACAGGGGTAATTCCTGCCTTCTTAAGTTCTTTTATTGTAGGACCCACTGCAGCTACCTGCATGTTGAACAGCTCTGTCGTCCTATTATTCAGGATGCCTCGAGGCATTTCTTCGTCTCCTCCAACGGCATTGACACTGGCTACTCTTCCTTGTTTCACTCCAATACTTCCCAATCCTATTAAACATGGCTTCCCCGTAACCAAGTCAGGATACTCGGTACAATCTCCCGCCGCATATATATCATTAATAGAGGTCTGTCCCCTCTCATCAATCACTATCCCTCCAGTAACCCCAATCTTACACCCCGCCTTCTCTGCCACCTCCGTACGCGCCGTGCTTCCCGCCGATATTATCAACAGGTCCATCGGATAATCTGTTTCTTCTCCCGTATCCAGGTTTTTCAGAACAACACATTCCATCTTATTATTTCCCTTGATTTCAGAGACGGTCACTCTCGGAAGGAACTTTATACCCTCTAACTCTGCATTCTTTTGTACGATGCCTGCCATATCTTCATCTATCATGCCGGTAAGCATATGTGTTCTAAGCCTTACATAGGTATCTATACCCATACGTGCCAGAGCCTCTGCCATCTCCATTCCAACCAGGCCAGACCCAGCAATCATCCCTCGTTTGCTTTTCTTAGCCCAGGCCATAATCCATTTCGCATCATCCATGTCGCGAAGAGTGAATACCCCTTCCTTCAATTTTCCTTCTGAACCATACGCCCCTTTTATCTCGGGCACCCATGACCTGGCTCCCGTAGCAATAATAAGAGCATCGTAATCATGAGCCTGTTCGTCACCACCCTGCAAAGACCGGGACTTCACTATTTTCTTCTCTGTATCGATGGCATACACATCCCTTTCAAGCTGCAAATCAATTTTAAAGCGCTGAAACCAGGCAGGGGAAAACTCTATCAATTCCTTAAAATCAGGAATAATACCCCCAAACACATAGGGCAAGCCACACTTGGAATATTCACTATAGTGTTCGTCTCCCAGTATCGTTATCTCAGCCTTCATATTTGCCTTCCGGGCAAACTGTGCTGCCGTTGAACCTGCTGCTCCACTCCCAATAATCAACAGCTTCATATAGCATTTCCTCCTTTGATATCCACAATATTATTTTCGTACCAATAAAGTTTAGCAAATTCAGCTATTATTATTAAGTTCATTCCATGAAACCGCTTGCGTTAATCACTGCCACATAGTATATTCTTTAACTTAACAGTTAGTTGAGGGAGGAATAGCAAGATGCCGCCATATGTCTTTTTTGAAAAACAGTTTATGCCTTTAGAAAACGCCAAGATTGGGGTCTTAACCCATGCACTGCATTATGGCACGGCCTGTTTTGAGGGTATTCGTGGCAACTGGGACAGCGAACAGAATAGAATCTGTATTTTCCGTATCCAAGATCACTATAAGCGCCTTCTCAATGGCTGCCGCCTGCTAAAAATCGAATTACCTTATTCAATTGACGATTTATGCCAGTTGACCATAGAGTTATTAAATAAGAGCGGCTTCAACGAAGATGTATACATACGACCCCTAGCCTATAAAAGTTCTCAGTCTATCGGCGTTCGCCTCCATGGACTGGAAAATGAACTGCTTATCGTCGCAACTACATTGGGGTCTTACCTGGGTAAAGACAGGGTTCGTTGCTGCACATCATCATGGCGACGAGTAGATGACACTATGATTCCTGCTCGAGGGAAAATCAGCGGTATATATGTCAATAGCGCCCTGGCCAAAACCGAAGCAGAGGAGAATGGTTTCGACGAAGCTATATTGCTCAGCTCCAATGGGCATGTCTCTGAAGGAAGCGGCGAGAATATATTCGCGGTTATTGATGGCACGCTAATAACCCCTCCGTCACCAGACAATATCCTAATTGGTATCACCAGAAATAGTGTCATAGAACTAGCGAAGAAAGAATTGGGCGTAGACACTATAGAGCGAAGTATCGACAGAAGTGAATTATATCTTGCGGATGAGTGTTTCTTTACCGGTACAGCAACACATATTGCTCCAATCATAGAGATTGACAACCGTACTATAGGCACAGGTGATATAGGCAAGATTACCGGAGATCTACAGAAACTGTATAATAAAGTTATAAAAGGAAGTAATCCCAAATATAACAAATGGTATACCTTCTTTTCTCCTTAGAATTCCTGCTATAACTGGCACCTTGGCAAAAGGGCAGTACAGATTATCTATAAAGTTCTCTTGCCTACATCTTAACCATTATTACACTTCCATTATCTGACATCAGTCAGCGGAAGTAAGGATGCCCTTTTCGCCAGACTGCTGCTATAATTCCAGTAAAATAGATAGCGAAAAATGGAAAGCCTTGGAATAAACATGATTACTATTATTGACTACGGTGCCGGAAATTTACGCAGTGTCTCCAATGCTATTGCAAGCCTGGGATACAAGGCGCATATTAGCA
>JAUUZT010000035.1 GCA_030589825.1 Dehalococcoidia bacterium | reverse complement strand
AGGCCCCCTGAAGACGGTTCATGGCGGACCTGATTTTCTCCTCCCAGCCTTTGCCGGGTGAGGCCAGTATCAAGTTGGCTATGACCTCAGAATCAGTAGAACCATGAAAGCTGTATCCCTTTTGCTTAAGTATCTCACGCATCAAGTCTGCATTAATTACGTTGCCATTATGTGAAACGGCGATAAAGTATCCTTGAGACCTAACTATGACAGGCTGTGCATTGGCCGGCTTACTGGAACCTTTAGTAGAGTAAAGTGTGTGCCCAATACTGATATATCCCTTAAGTTGGCTAAGGTTACTTTCGCTGAAAGCCTGTGAAACCAATCCCATCTTTGTATGAATCTTCACTTCAGCCCCATCAGATACAGCAATCCCTGCGCTTTCCTGTCCACGGTGCTGAAGTGCGAAGAGAGCAAAAAAGGTAAGCCGTGCTATATCTATTCCTTGAGCACATATTCCAATAACACCACAACTCTCATGCATAGTAGCTATTACCAAGTGAAATTATAAACTGCTATGCCTTTACGGTCAATTTTTAGTTGTATAATTAATTTAATTCCATACAGTAATTTTTTTGTGGTATAATAGCCCACTAATAATAAGGAATAAGAGGTAGTATGCTAAATAAAGAAGGAAAACTGGATATAATCAAACAATATAGAATTAAGGAGGGTGATAGTGGCTCTGCTGGAGTTCAAGTAGCCTTGTTAACCAAAAGGGTCAATTTATTAACAGAGCATCTTAAGATTCATTCCCACGATTGTCATTCACGCCGTGCACTTTATTCACTTCTGGGGAAGCGTCGCCGCTTTCTATCTTATCTTAATAAAACAGATATTGAGCGATATTATTCTCTCATTGGCGAATTGGGCATACGGAAATAGAGGGAGATATTTATGGATAAGATTTTCGAATGTTCAATAGCAGGGCGGGTTCTTAAGATTGAAACAGGACACCTTGCACGCCAAGCTAATGGTGCAGTGCTTGTTCAGTATGGAGATACAGTTGTTTTAACCACTGTTTGTGCATCGGCAAATACAACAGATAAACTTGATTTTGTACCTTTAACTGTAGACTACGAAGAGAAGCTATATGCAGCTGGCAAAATACCCGGCAGCTTCTTTAGACGCGAAGGCCGTCCTGGCACAGATGCAATATTGACTTGTCGTTTCATCGATCGTGGTTTACGTCCACTTCTTTCAAAGAAATTTAACCATGAGACACAGGTAATAGCTACTGTCCTTTCTACTGATATGGAGAATGACCCTACTATTTGCGCTACCATCGGTGCCTCGGCAACTTTAGGCATCTCCGACATCCCTTTCGCTGGCCCCATCTCTGTTGTGCATGTTGGTTTCATTGATGGTGCTCTTATTATAAATCCCACATTGTCCCAAATAGATGAATGTTTATTGGATATAGCCGTTGTTAGTACTGAGCAAAGTGTAGTAATGGTAGAGGCAGATGCTAAAGAGGTTTCAGAGGAGTTGGTATTAAAAGCCATCGAACTGGGTCACAACGCAAATCAAGAAATTATCAACCTCCAGAAGAAATTTAGAGAAGCCTATGGTAAAAATAAAATACCGCTTGAAGTTCAAGAATTAGCACCTGAGCTAAATGATAGCGTATGTACCCTATTTGATACTAAGTTGGAGACTGCTTTAACTAAAGCAGATAAATCTGAACGGGCACAGGCTTTAAACATGCTTGCAGCTGAATTGCAACATGATTTAGCAGATAGGTTTCCTGAAAATCAAATAACCCTCGCTTTTCAAACTCAGCTTAAAAAAGAGGTCAGGAAATGGATATTACAGCACCAGCGACATATTGATGGCCGTCAGGCTGATGAGATTCGCCCCATCTCGTGTCAGGTTGGTATATTACCCCGTACACATGGCTCTGCACTATTTGCACGTGGAGAAACTCAAGTATTAACCATTACTACTTTGGGGTCATCCAGACAGGAGCAATCGCTGGATGGCCTGGGTTTGAAAAATACTAAGCGCTTCATGCACCATTATAATTTCACCCCGTTTTCTACAGGGGAGGTAAAGAGAACAGGTTCACCAGGGAGACGAGAGATTGGACATGGAGCTCTAGGAGAACGTGCTATTAGACCAATGTTGCCTCCAGAAGAGGATTTCCCTTATACCATTCGCCTTGTCTCAGAGGTGCTTGGTTCCAACGGTAGTACTTCTATGGCAAGTACTTGCGCTTCGGCTTTATCTCTGATGGATGCTGGAGTACCCATTAAGACTCCCGTAGCTGGCATTGCCATGGGATTAATCACAGGAGAAGGAAAAGACCATGTCATTCTAACAGACAGTGAAGGATTTGAAGACGCAAATGGGGATATGGATTTTAAAATTACTGGCACTACTGAGGGGATTACGGCCCTGCAACTTGATATCAAGCTCAAAGGCATGGATCTCGAAATTTTGTCAGAGGCTATGAATAAAGCCCGCCAAGCTCGTTTAGAGATATTGGATAAAATGGCTAAGGCAATAAGTACCAGTCGCCCAGAACTTAGTCCGTATGCACCTAAGATGAGTAAAATAACTATCGATTCAAGTAAAATTGGTTCAATTATTGGTCCTGGAGGCAAGACTATAAGGTCAATCACAGATGAAACAGGCTCCAGCATAGACGTAAAAAATGATGGTAGCATCATTATCGGTTCTCCAAATGAAGAATCTGCCCAGAAAGCAATTAAAATGATAGAGGACCTGACCCGTGAAGTAAAACTTGGAGATGTATATACTGGAAAAGTCACTCGTATATTGAACTTTGGTGCCATGGTAGAGATTCTCCCAGGGAAGGAAGGACTTGTCCATGTCAGCGAGTTGGCAGATCAATACGTTTCCAAAGTTGGAGATGTAGTTAAAGAGAACGATGAGGTAACAGTAAAGGTTATCGAAATTGATAATATGGGTAGGATTAATTTATCGCGCAGAGCAGTATTGCAAGGTTCCTCCTATACTCCTAAAACTGAAGATAGAGGCTCCTCAAGTTCAAGAAATAATTCGCATAAACCAACGGATCACCCAAGCCGTTCCCCTAATAGATACACCGGACATAACAAATAGATTCATCTGATTATTAGGGAGGGAAATTGGTGGAAGCTGTAAGAGTAGTTGTTAATGGTGCTTTGGGGAAGATGGGAAGAGAGGTGACCCATGCTGTGCTCTCTGATTCTGAGTTAAAGATGGTTGGAGCAGGGGAACAATCAGTGATTCAGGATTATTTACAGTTACCAGGAACCACAAAAGAAGTACCTTTCTCCTCGGATTTAGATTCCCTCTTACTTAAATGTAAACCTAATGTTATTGTTGATTTTACCATTGCACATTCTATAATGAATACTTTTCGCATTGCTGTTAAGCGACAGGTTAATATGGTTATAGGGACTACAGGGCTATCTGAGGAAAACATAAATGAAATCACCGAATCATGCCAGCAAAACAATCAACTTGGCATTATTATTGCACCTAATTTTTCACTAGGAGCGGTACTACTGAAACATTTAGCTAAAATTACTTCTAGATTTTTTGACTATGCCGAGATTGTAGAAATGCACCATGAAAAGAAGATTGATGCGCCTTCGGGAACAGCTATTGATACCGCAAAAGCCATGTTGCATGAAAGAGGGAAACCATTTATCTCAACTAAAACTGAAAAAGAAGTAATTCGCAATACCAGAGGTGGGGAATTAGAGGGGTTAACAATTCATAGCATGCGACTTCCAGGGTTTATAGCAAGTCAGGAAGTAGTATTCGGAGGTTTGGGACAAACTTTAAAAATACGTCATGATTCCATAAGCAGGGAATCTTTCATGCCTGGTATAATCCTAGCAATCAAAGAGGTAGTTAACCGAAAAGGCTTAACTGTCGGGCTAGAAACCTTATTAAATCTATGAGGGTAAAGGTATGGAAAAACTAAATGTAGCCGTCGTTGGAGCTACAGGGCTTGCAGGGCGCGAATTTATTAAAGTGTTAGAACAACGAAGGTTTCCTGTTGGCTCTATTCGCCTGTTTGATTCTGAGCATTCTTCAGACACAGAACTTTTCTTTGACCATCAGAGAATTCAAATCGAAGAAATAACCCCTGATGTCTTTAGAGATACAGACGTGGTCTTTTTTTTCGCTGATGCTGATGTCAGCCGCCGCCTAGTACCCCTAGCGGTTGGAGTTGGCGCTGTAGCCATTGATAATAGCTCTGCCTTTAGTAGTGAAGCTGATGTACCCTTGGTAGTCCCCGAGGTAAATCTAAGCGATATAGAATGGCATAAAGGCATAATCGCCAACCCAAATTGTACTACAATTCAACTAGCAGTAACTCTAAATCCTCTACATAAAATTATTCCTGTTAAACGAGTTGTTTTAAGCACTTACCAATCAGTATCAGGTAGTGGTACTGCAGCCATAAAGGAACTAACAAGTCAGACACGGTTAGTTTTAGATGGTTATCGCGTTTGTCCTCACATTTATGCCCACCAAATATCTTTCAATGTATTACCTGAAATTGGTCTTTTTCTAGATAGTGGCTATACAAGAGAGGAGCAGAGGATTGCAGATGAAACACGTAAGGTAATGCATGTTGAAAATATTGCTATTTCAGCAACCTGCGTTAGAGTTCCTGTCTACTTTGGGGATAGCGCATCAGTGCACATCGAATTTGAGGCATCCATGAATTCAGCCAAAGTGAGAAGACTTTTAGCTGAGGCCCCAGGAATCAGAATCATTGATGATTGTAGTGTTAGCCTTTATCCGCAACCATGGGCAAGCAGTGACTCAAACCTTATTTTTATAGGGAGAATCAGAAAGGATCTTTCGTTATCGAATGGAGTTGCCCTATGGGTCGTTGCTGATAATATACATAAGTGTACAGCTTTAAATGCCGTGCTAATTCTAGAAGAAGGAGTACGTAAAGGCTGGATAAATAAAACAGGAGACCACAGGAGGTTTTAAGATGAAAAAATTGGGTCGTTTGTTAACAGCTATGGTCACCCCTTTCGACAATAATGGAAAAGTCGACTATCAACAAGCGAGAAATCTTGCTCAATCACTACTTGATTCTGGTAGTGACGGACTTGTTATCTCTGGTACAACAGGAGAGTCTCCTACTCTTACCTTTGAGGAAAAACTCCATCTTTTTTCCGAGGTAAAGTCGGCTATAGGAGACCGTGGTGCACTGGTAGCAGGAACAGGAAGTTACAATACCAAGGCAAGTCAAGAGCTAACTCATGAGGCTGAGAAGATAGGAGTAGATGCCTGTCTGTTGGTAGTTCCTTATTATAATAGACCAACTCAGCAAGGCTTATTTGAGCATTTCAGGGCTATTGCACAGGCCACATCCCTACCTTGCATTCCATATAATGTACCCTCACGCACTGCCCTTAACCTAACTGCTGAGACCATAATAAAGCTAAGCCAAATTGATAACATCGTTGCCGTAAAAGAAGCCAGCGCTAATCTACACCAAGTAACTGAAATTATAGAGGGAACTTCCAAAGATTTCATGGTTTACAGTGGCAATGATAGCGATACCTTGCCTATTCTTGCTTTAGGTGGTTATGGAGTAATCAGTGTTGCTTCACACCTTATCGGCTTACAAATAAAAAGTATGATAGAGACCTTCTTAAAAGGAGATGTTCAAATAGCTGCTGAATTTCATCGTCACTTGTTGCCTTTGATGAATTCCTTATTCATTATCACCAACCCCATGCCTATTAAGTATGCCTTAAATTATGTAGGCTTTCCTGTAGGTAAACTCCGCCTGCCTTTACTTGAGGTAGACAGTAAACCAGCAGAGGTTATAAGAACAATGATAGACAACTATAAAATTGACCTGCCTGGTATTACAAAGGTTTCATAGAATAATTTAAAATAGCTATCCCAAAACGAAGACCTTTTCTCAAGCAAGAATAGGTCTTACCATTATTGTCTGGTCACGATGTGGACCGACGGTTACAAAACTAACGTGGCAGTGTAGTAGTTCTTCAATTCTACCAATATAGCGTTGTGCTGCTAACGGTAGTTCGTTAAATGTCTTAGCTTCTGATGTTAGTTCTTCCCATCCATCCATTTCTTCATATACAGGTTGACTTTTTTCTAAGACAGCTATACTGCTAGGAAAATAATCCAGCACCTTATTACCAACCTTATATCCAGTACATATTTTGAGTGATGAGAAACCGTCATATATATCAAGATGCGTTAGCGCTATGTCGCTAATACTATTTATCTGAACACTATATCGTCCAGCCACTGCATCAAACCATCCACACCGCCGCGGTCTACCAGTAGTAGTACCAAATTCATGCGCCTTCTCTCTTATAAACTCACCTGTTTCGTTTATTAATTCAGTAGGCATAGCCCCACTTCCAACTCGGGTAATATACGATTTGAACACCCCCAAAACACGATTAAATTTCATCGGGCCAATACCTGAACCTAACGAGCCTCCTCCTGCTAATGGAGAAGAAGATGTCACATAAGGATAAGTACCGAAATCAGTATCAAGCAGGGACCCCTGCGCTCCCTCAAGTAAAATAAATTTTCCTTCTTCTACAGCTCCATGGATCATCGGTCCCGTGTTTCTGATACGGTGACCTAACTGTTCTCCATAGAGGTTGTATTGCGTAATTATTTCTTCCAATACCAGGGGAGGACGGTTATATATTTTAGTGAGGATGAGGTTCTTTAATTCAAGGACAGGTTTCAATCGTCGTAGCAGTGTATCTTTATCCAGTAAGTCTTCGGCACGGATTCCTATTCTGGCAGTCTTATCAGTAAAAGCAGGTCCAATTCCTTTACGTGTTGTGCCTAAAGCTCCTTGCCCTCGCCTTTCTTCTTCCAGTCCATCAAGAAGAATATGATAGGGCATTATGATATGTGCCCGATCACTAATAAACAAGCGGCTTGTATCTACTCCATTAGCATTGAGTTCACTTAATTCATTAAGCAATGCTTGGGGATTAACAACCATGCCGTTGCTGATGATACAGGTTGCCCTCGAATTAAAAATACCCGAGGGCACGAGATGCAATTTAAAAGTACCCTTATTGTTTATTACTGTATGTCCGGCGTTATCACCTCCTGAAAAGCGTATCACCATATCAGCTTTCTCAGCTAAGTAGTCAATTACTTTCCCCTTGCCTTCATCTCCCCACTGTCCTCCAATGAGAGCGAACACAGTCATATAGTTGCTCCTTTTTTTATGTTTTTCTTAAGTAATGTAGTCTTTGAACTACGGTAATATAAACAAAAACCGTTAAAATCCACAAGACGACGAGTATCTGGTTTAACAGCAAACCAATTGTTAGTACCACAACCCTCTCAGCCCTTGTAAACCATCCTGCCTTACACTCCAGTTTCAACCCTTCCGCCCTGGCTCTCACATAACTAACAAGGAAAGAACCAATGATTACAAGAAAAATGAGAATGATTTCCAAGTTGCTTCCTTTGGACATGAAGTAGAACAATAGACCACAAAATATAGCTGCTTCGGAAATACGATCTACAGTAGAGTCTAAAATAGCACCAAAGGTCGTGGCCTGTTTATTGAAGCGAGCTAAAGATCCATCTAGAAGATCAAAAAGCCCCGAAAGCAAAACTAGAATCCCTCCAATAAAAAAATGGCCTGTAGCTATTATATATGCTGCCCCAAGACTAACTGCTAAACCGATAATAGTGAGGGCATTAGGTGTGATACCTATCTTATTTAAAACACTAGTAAAGGGGTTGGTAATCCAACTCTCCATATTATCCCTGATTTGTGTTAATTTAATCATTTTAGCTTTTTGAGTTT
>JAUUZT010000019.1 GCA_030589825.1 Dehalococcoidia bacterium | reverse complement strand
ATAGCTCAGTTGGTAGAGCACGTTCTTGGTAAGAACGGGGTCACCAGTTCGAATCTGGTTGTGGGCTTTTAGATTAAGGAGGATATTAAAATGGCAAAGAAAACATTTGAAAGAACAAAGGACCATCTGAATGTAGGTACGATTGGTCATGTTGACCATGGGAAGACAACTCTTACTGCGGCGATAACGCAAGTGCTCTCCAAAGCAGGGTTTTCACAGTTTCGTGCCTTTGATACTATTGACAATGCTCCTGAAGAAAAAGCACGTGGACTGACAATCGCTATCTCTCATATCGAATATGAAACTGAAAAGCGCCATTATTGCCATGTTGATTGCCCAGGACATGCTGATTATATTAAGAATATGATAACTGGAGCAGCTCAGATGGATGGTGCTATTTTGGTGGTTGCAGCGGATGATGGGCCAATGCCACAAACACGTGAACATATCCTGCTGGCGAAACAGGTGAATGTGCCCCGCTTATTAGTAGCTCTTAACAAAGTTGATCAAATGGAAGATCCTGAATTACTGGATTTGGTGGAGATGGAGGTACGGGAATTGCTCTCCAGCTACGGATTTCCTGGTGATGAAACACCAATAGTACGAGTGAGCGCATTGAAGGCACTGGAGTGTGGTTGTGGTAAGAGGGAATGTCCCTGGTGTGGGCCAATATGGAAATTGATGGATGCTGTTGATGAATATGTACCTATGCCTGTTAGAGATAAAGATAAGCCATTTCTTATGCCAGTGGAAGATGTGTTCAGTATTAAAGGAAGAGGTACAGTACCAACGGGTAAAGTTGACCAGGGAGTGATAAAAGCTGGTGATGAAGTGGAAATAGTAGGTTTAAAACCGACTAAAAAGACGGTAGCGACTAGCCTTGAGATGTTCCATAAAATTATGGGTAAAGCAGAGGCAGGAGATGCGGTGGGTATATTGTTACGGGGTGTAGACAGGGATGAAATAGAGAGAGGACAGGTTTTGGCTGCCCCCGGTACTGTTACCCCTCATACTGAAGCTGAGGTGGAAGTCTATATACTTAAGAAGGAAGAAGGCGGAAGGCATACTCCATTTTTTAATGGATATAAACCACAGTTTTTTATAAGGACTGCAGACATAACAGGTTCTATTACTCTACCCGATGGAGTGGAAATGGCTATGCCTGGTGATAGTTTAAATCATATGTTTATTAAAACGATTTATCCTGTTCCAATGGAACCAGGTTTGAGTTTTGCAATAAGGGAAGGTGGGAGGACTGTTGGTGCTGGTGTTATTACAAAGGTGATTAAGTAGAGATATGGCCAAAAAAGGAGATCTGCGTAGTATAATCCATCTAGCGTGTGGTCAGTGTAAGGAAAGAAATTACACGACTGTTAAAAATAGAAGGAATGACACGCAACGTTTGGAATTAAAGAAATATTGCCCACGGTGCAGGGTGCATACCTTACATCGTGAAGTAAAGTAAATTTATGCCCAGTCATATAAAAAAAACTAAATCAAGAAAAGCCAATAGTGCATCTGCTATAAGAAAGTCAAGGTTTAAATTTCTCAGGGAGTCAATAGAAGAGTTAAAGAAGGCACAATGGCCGACAAGGAGAGAAGCTTTCAGGTTAAGCGTTCTGGTTATGTTTATATGTATTTTTGTTGGAGGCTTATTGGGAATCCTTGACTATGGTTTTACTAAAGTGTTGACTGAGATGATATTGGGTGGGTGAACTTAAATTGGAATCAAGTGGACGATGGTATCTGTTATATGTATCTTCTGGACATGAAGAACGTGCCAGGAGGAATTTGGTCCAGCGCATTAAATATATGGACATAGAGGATAAGATATTTGATGTGGTTATACCAACAGCTATAGAAATTGAAATCAAAGGTGGCAAGCGGCAGACCATAAGCAAAAAGGCTTTTCCAGGTTATATTATGGTTCTAATGGAGTTGGATGAACGTAGTTGGGATATAGTACGTAATACTCCGGGTGTTGCTGGTTTTGTTAGTACGGGTGTTAAACCAGTGCCCCTGTCGATAGAAGAGGCAGAAAAAATATTACAGCGCATGGTAGAAGTGCCATCCGAAGTTAAAGTGGCATTCGAGAAAGGTAATAGTGTTCGAGTTACTAATGGACCGTTTGTTGATTTCATCGGAAAGATTGATGAGGTTAACGCAGACAGGGGCCGTGCGGTTGTTATGCTGTCACTTTTTGGTAGAGAAACGCCCGTAAATTTAGATTTCTTATCGGTAGAAAAGATTTAATATGGCAAAGAAAAAAATAACTGCTGTTATCAAATTACAAATATTGGCTGGTAAAGCCACTCCAGCCCCTCCTGTGGGGCCGGCTCTGGGGCAACACGGTGTTAACATTATGGCATTTTGTAAGGAGTATAATGACCGTACTGCATCCCAGGATGGTTTTATTGTTCCAGCGGAAATAACTGTTTATGCAGATCGCTCTTTCAGTTTTATAATTAAAAAGCCACCTGCCTCTGGATTGATACGTAGTGCTTTGGGATTGGAAAAAGGCAGTTCTAATCCTAATAGTGATAAAGTAGGCAAATTGAGTAGAGAAAAACTTTATGAGGTCGCTAAGAATAAAATGAAGGATTTAAATACTACGGATGTGGAAAAAGCGGCTCGTATTATTGAAGGCACGGCTCGGAGTATGGGCGTGGAGGTAGAATAAGTGGCAAAACATGGTAAAAAATATAGAGAAACTAGCAAGCTTATAGAACATTCGAATTATTATTCTCCGGATGAAGCAATTGAATTGGCTAAGAAAGCTGCATATGCCGGCTTTGATGAGACCGTAGAGGTTCATTTGAAAATGGGAGTTAACCCACGTAGCGCTGATCAACAAGTAAGAGGGGTGGCATTATTACCAAATGGGTTAGGGAAACAGGTACGCGTACTAGTATTTACTCAGGGAGAGGGGGTAAAAAAGGCGGAAGAAGGAGAGGCTGATTACGTAGGGGCTGAAGAAATTATACAGAAAATAGAAGATGGGTGGCTTGAGTTTGAGGTGTCTATGGCTACACCTGATATGATGGCTAAAGTTGCAAAGTTAGGACGTATTTTGGGTAGGCGAGGGCTGATGCCAAATCCGAAATCAGGCACAGTGGTAGATGCTAAAGATTTACCAAGAGCTATTAAGGAGGCTCGCAAAGGGCGGGCTGAATTCCGTTTAGATAGAACAGGAATCATTCATTTACCAATAGGTAAGGTTAGTTTTGAAAAAGAAAAGCTTCTGGAAAATATACTAGCCGTATTTGAAGCTATAGTGAAAGCCAAGCCTAGTGGAGCAAAAGGCCAGTACATTAAAAGTATCTCGTTGTCTAGCAGTATGGGGCCGGGACTTAAGGTAGATGTAAAATCGGCTCTGGAAAGGGCAGCATAATACCATAATTTAATATTGAGATAATGCCAGTGACGGTAGGTGCCATACTTCTTTGGTTAAAGAGGTGTAGGGTTTTAAGGCTAAATGAACCCATGGTTTAAAAGATTGCCTGCTCAGGTGATAAACAATCCCTGTGTTATTGGCACAGGGAATTTTGTTTTTTGGGAGGTTATATGCTCAGAGAAAAAAAGACAAGCATAATAAATCAATTGGAAGAAAAACTTGATAGAAGTAGCATAATTGTTACCACCAGTTATCAGGGGATTAAGGCTAAAGATATTACGGCGTTGCGTATAGCTATGGCTGACCCTGATGTTGAATACCAGGTAGTAAAAAATAACTTAATCAGGATTGCAGCTCAGAGGGCTGGGAAAGAAGAAGTTATGAGTGTTATAGATGGTCCTACTGCTGTAATATTTGGCTATAACGACGTAGTTAAAGCGGTCAGGTTGATAAATCAATATATTAAATCTACTGGAATGGCTATTACGATTAAAGGAGCCCTTCTCGGCGAAAGAACGCTTAATGCTACTGAGGTAGTAGCTTTAGCTAATTTACCATCCAGAGAGATACTTATCTCGCAGGTAGTAGCTATGTTAAAAGCTCCAATGAGAGGATTGCATAATGCTGTAAGTTTCCCGCTATATGGACTGCAGAATGTATTAAGAGCGCGAATACAAGATTTAACTAAATAACAAAGGAGGGGACATGACATCAGAAGAAACAAAGGTAGAAGAAGGTCAAGTAAAAGAAGAAAAGAAAACTAGTAAAGAGAAGGCAAAGAAGGAAGTGAAGGGGATTAGCAAAGAAGATATTATTGCTGCCATTAAATCTATGACAGTAGTAGATTTGGCTGATCTGGTTAAGGTGTTAGAGGATGAATTCGGTGTAAGTGCCGCTCCAATGGCTGTTGCTGCCGCCTCAGCGGTCGACACTCAAGCCGGAGCACCTGCGGAAGAAGAAGAGGAAAAAACTGAGTTCACAGTAGTTTTAAAGAGCATTGGGGAAAAGAAAATTGAGGTTATTAAAGCGGTACGCTCAGTAACTGACTTGGGGTTGAAGCAGGCCAAGGATTTGGTAGAAGCTGCTCCACAAACAGTGAAGGAAGCAGTATCTAAGGATGAAGCAAACGACACCAAGGCGAAGATAGAAGCAGCAGGGGCTACTGTAGAAATTAAATAATATGACGTTTGCTACCTGGCAAGCTATTCTTGGAATGGGTATATTTTTTATACTCTTAGGGATTGTGTCTGTTCTCTGGAGCAGGAGAGAACAGACACAATATTATGACTCAATATCAACCAGGAGAGATGTAAAAGAGTTTTTAACTCGTGAACCATATCGTCCCTGGTTAAGCGCTTGGCTTATAGGCGGCAGAATCTGCATCGTTATTGGTGTAGTGCTGCTAGTTGTGAGTGTTATTATAAGGTATAGAGTATTTTAGAGTTATATTAGCTCTTTATGTCGGTACTGTAAGGCTTCAGCTACGTGATGGGTTTTAATGGATTCTGCATCATCCAGGTCAGCAATGGTACGGGAAAGTTTTAAGACATGGTGGAATGCACGGGCAGTGAGATGTAGTTGTTTCATGGCGGTGCGTAGTAAGCCTTGTGCGGATGATTCTACGGCGCAGAACTCTTTCACTTCTCTGGCTGTCATATCAGCATTACAATTTAAATCAGTGTCATGGAATCTCTTAAGCTGAATCATATGAGATGCTTTAATTCTCTCTCCGACTATTGTAGATGTCTCAGACAGCTTGCTTTCAGTTAGTTTTTCGTAGTCTATATGAGGAACGTCGAGAAAAATGTCTATGCGGTCGATTAAGGGGCCGCTTATTTTTTTATGGTAGCGAGAAATTTCTCCAACTGAACATTTGCATTCCTTAAAGGGATCTCCATAATAGCCACAGGGACATGGATTCATGGCTGCTACCAACATGAAGTTAGCTGGGAAGGTGACTGTACCGCGAGCTCTACTGACAGTGATGACCTTATCTTCCAGGGGCTGGCGAAGTGATTCCAGACTGGAATGACCAAACTCAGGTAATTCATCCAGGAATAGTACTCCTCGATGGCTCAGGCTTATTTCTCCAGGTCGTGGCCATTGTCCGCCTCCTACCAGACCTGCGTGTGAAGTGGTGTAGTGGGGAGAACGGAAGGGACGCTCAGTAATGATAGGAGTGTCTTGAGGAAGCAATCCACTGATGCTGTAGATTTTGGTTACTTCTATGGCCTCTTTCATGGTCAGTTGGGGCAAGATTGAGGGCAATGAACGAGCTAGCATAGTCTTACCACTACCTGGTGGCCCACACATTAGCACGTTATGCCTGCCTGCTGCTGCTATTTCCAGTGCCCTTTTTGCATGTTCTTGTCCTTTTACATAACTCAAGTCGAAGATATAATCATTATGTATATTCTGATACCAGTCTATGTTGTTACAGTATGGAGCGATTATTGTTTCATTATGGAGGTGACTGCATAATTGAGGCAGAGATTCCACAGGGAATATTTCTATGTCGCTTATTAATGATGCCTCTTTAGCGTCATCCTGGGGTACAAATACCCTTGATAGGCCAACATCATGTGCCAGGGCGACCATAGGTAATATGCCGTGAGTATGGCGTAATTTTCCATCAAGAGAAAGTTCTCCAAGGAAGACACTACTGGTAAGGTCAGCATGTAGTTGTCCTGAACTGACTAACAAACCTATGGCTATAGGCAAGTCGTAGGCTGGCCCTTCTTTTTTTAAATCTGCTGGTGCCAGATTGACAGTAATGCGCCTGTTGAGGAAAGTAAAGCCAGAGTTTTTAATTGCTGCTCGTACCCTTTCCTTGGCTTCCTGGACTGCTTTATCAGCCAATCCTACAATGGAAAATGATGGCAATCCAGGGGATATATCAACTTCGACATCTACTGTGGCGCCTTCAAGGCCTACTACAGCACAGCTTTTTATCTTGGCTAACATATCGCCGTAATTATACCAGATATTATCTCCTGACAGATGTAGGAGAGCTTCAATTGGCTATTACGGCGGCTACAGCATATTGTCTGGTGTCAGAAAGGCTGATGGAGAATTCCTTTAAGTTTAATTCTTTAGCCTTATTAAGGGCATTCCCGTAAAGGTTTATCAGAGGTTTTCCATCGCTGTTTGATAATATTTCAATATCGCGCCAACCGATGCCCTTGGTACCGGTACCAAGAGCTTTCATTACTGCTTCCTTGCCTGCAAATCGGCTGGCTAAGGCTGAAATGTCGTCTCCAGCGATATTTTGTTCGGCATCGGTATAGACTCGATTCAGAAAGCGTTTCTTCCATTGCTTTATGGCAGATTCTATACGCTCTATTTCTATAATATCTATACCAATAGAGCTCATATCAATTGTTCTCCTTCATCTTTTCTGCTTTAAAATAGCATAACTTTAATATAAGCAACTGTTTATATATTTATACCTTTTGGTGAACGCTGAAGTGTTAGTCCTCAGGCAACAGGTTTTCCTGCAGGATGATTTCTGTGACCCATTTTGCAGCCTTACCTACTACACCAGGGCAAACGGTACTGTGGGCACCTGCAGCATCAAATTTTTCGGCCTCTTCAGGGTCTGCCATATAGAAAAATCGGCCGAACAATTTCATATGGATATCCCTGCATATAACAGTTCCGTATTCTTCTATAAATCTGGCATGCAGTTTTCTGGCAAGTTCGGAGGTCCTTGCTCTAACCTTATCTGGATCGGCAAAATTATTTCTTTCTCTCCCCCAGAGCATACTGAGCAGAATTATACCTCCTACGTAACCTCCACAACCAGCATCACACAACGAACCTCCTCCTCCAGAACAGCCAGTTACCGCTTTAAAGATATCATCATTCTTGATATTTAAAGTATCCTGTACGGCTGCCACTATACACTGGGCGCAGCCTTTGTAGGTTTTCTCGTACTCATATCCCAGCTGATATGCCTTATCTGCCAGGACCTTAATATCTTTGTCTTTCATGTTTGTTAATTCTCCTTTATGCTTTGTTTTTATTATTGGCTATTCCACCATATTTCTAATTTATACTGTCCTGCTTTCTATTATATTACTTTCTGCTCTTACCAGGAAGACCTTATCATTTTATCAGGGAGCCATAGCAATATCTGGGGGAACAATATGCAGATACCGAGTCCAACAATTATCAATATGATGAAAGGAATTACACCACGGATTATATCCATGGTGGTTATTCCCAATTCAGGTTTGGCGGTACCTCTGAGGACAAATATAGCTGATGCAAATGGTGGAGTTAAGAAGGCCATCTGCAGGTTAACACAGATCATGAGCGTAAACCATAGCTGGTCGAAGCCTAACACAGGTGTTAGCGGCACAACTATCGGGGCAATTATCATGACTATCCCTATCCAATCAATAAACATCCCCAGTATGAAAATGGTAAGCATTATGGCGGCAAAGGCTCCCCATCGTCCCATCGGTATGGCCAGGATAAGATCCTTTATGACGGCTCCACAGCGCAGGTACAGGAATATACCGACGGTAAAGTAGGCACAGCAGGTAATCAGCATTACAAATCCAGTTATTCTCAGCGTCTCTCCCATGGAATGCTTAAATATTTGCCAGCTGAATTTTCGATAGGCAATAGATAGCAATACAGCCGCGGCAGCGCCAACCCCTGCTGCTTCATATACGGTAGCAATACCAAAGAATATACTGCCAAGGACTGCTAATATTAATATCATTGGAGGAACAAGAGAACTTAGCAGCATCCTTGTTTTTATTACCAGGGAAGCGCGTCTCTCTTCTACTGGTGCAGGGGGTGCTATTGCGGGATTTAACAGTGACCGAATTATGATATAAGCACAATACAGGGCGGATAGTAAGAGTCCGGGGAAAATGGCCCCCATGAACAATCTGCCCACAGACAGTCCTGTTGCGGGGCCAAGAACAACCAGCATGATGCTTGGTGGAATCAATATGCCTAAGGTCCCACCGGCACAGATTGAGCCGCAGGCCAGGTCTTTTCCATAGCCCCTTCTCAGCATGGGACCCAAAGCCACCACCGTAAGCATACTTACCGAGGCTTGTACTACTCCGAGGCAGGCAGCAAGGAGAGTGCCAATCAAAACGGTACCCAGTGCCAATCCACCTCTCAATCCTCCCAGCCACAGGTGCAGGGCTCCATATAATTTATCCGCTATCCCCGAATGGGCCAGAATGGCTCCCATAAAGGTAAACAGTGGAATGGCCAGCATATTGTAGTTCAACAGCATGGCACTGATGCGCATATCCGCCAGCACAACTACCAGTGGCCCAATAGTGAGATAACCGACTATTGCTCCGACTCCTCCGATGACCAGGGCTATGTGGTAGCCTGCCAGGACCCCTATCAGTATTGCCCCCACAAAGATAAGGGTATATATCTCAGGACTAAGCTCAATCATGGTAACTTCCCTTTGTAAAGGTATGGATATCACGAATCAATCGGGCAGTGAATTGGAGACTGGTAAGGGACAGTCCCAGCATGATTATTATTCCGTATACGCTGGAAGGAGAGCACCAGAAGCGGAATGTTAGTATCTGGCCGGTTAATAAATAGTTCTCTACCGTATTTGATATCACCAGCCACGTCAATGCACCAATTAAAGGGAAAAAGAACAGTATGCTTCCCATGATATCAATAAGAGCCTTTTGCCTGGCCGAGAAGTGGGTGTAAAAGATATCCACCCTGATATGTGCGTTATGTAACTGGGCGTATGCCCAGCCAAGCACGATAATAGCACCTCCAATCAGTCGCATGCTGCCAAAGGCCCAGCTTGTTGGGGAGTTGAATACGTATCGGGCGATTACCTCGTAGAGGATAACGATAACCATGGCGATAACAAGCCAACTGGCTAGTGAACCTATTGTCTCGTTGATTGAATCAATAATTCTAAGAATCTTTCTCATTTACAGTCAAAACATTTTAAATAGTCAAAAACATAACCCTAGATAACGAAGATGTGCTATTGTGAAGT
>JAUUZT010000098.1 GCA_030589825.1 Dehalococcoidia bacterium | reverse complement strand
TCGCCAGAACCAGGCCGGAGGATATAGGTCTGTTGCCAGATGGGATACAATCCGCTTCACTGGAGCATGTCCCTGCTAAAATTGACAAGAAACCCTATTCCGTGGCGGACGATTGGGATATAAAGTCGGCATTGAAAACGCCTGCCATATGGATGATCACTATATTAAATAGTGCCAATGTTTTCTCGATGATGATGATGAATAATCACCAGGTGGCTCACCTCACAGATATGGGTTTTTCTCCGGTCATTGCAGCAAGCACCCTGGGAATATTAGGCGGTATCAGTGCTATAGGCAGGTTATCAAGTGGTGCACTGGGCCAAAAGGTAACGCCACGATATCTAATCGCTATTGCCTTCCTGCTGGAGGCCATAGGCTTAGTCATCTTCATGCATGCACAAACAACCGCTGCAATATATGCATACGTCATATTATTTGGTCTCGCAGCAGGCGCCATAGTAGTGTTGCATATAGCTATGATAGGAGATTACTACGGGGCAAAGGGCTATGCTTTTCTTGCCTCAACTGTAATGGTTATCACTACAATCGTAGGGGCTGGCTCTCCTGTATTTGGAGGCTACGTTTATGATGTTGTACAAAGCTACTCTATCCCTTTTTATACCTGTGTGGGAGCATCTGTCATAGGGGGAATCTGCGCCCTGCTGGCAAAACCTCCAAAGCGCCGGGCCTCCTCCACATAGAACGCAATAAATCAATTCAATGCCGGTGATGGTCGATTTATTGTCAGCATTTATTTCATTAACGCACAGTACCTATCATCGTTCTCAAACGGAAGTTAGTCTCAAAAGAATTGAACAGATCAAGATACTGCTCCAGGTAGCGGGTCATAAGAAAGTTCTCCCTTACTGTTTCACGAGCCCTGCTTCCCAATTGAGCACAGAGCTTTTCATTTTTTAGTAACTGCACTATCCTGTCCGCCGCTTCCTGTACTGAGGAGACCAGAAAACCATTGACCTCATCTTCTATCTGATAGCGAATGCCTCCCACATTACCCCCAATAACAGGAGTGCCTTTCCACATTGCCTCTGAGACCGTCAGTCCAAAGCCTTCACGGAGAGATTTCTGCAATACTACCGTTGCCCTGCGTTGAAGTGCATTCACCAGCGCTCCATCCTGGTGGCTCAGGATTATAATACGCTCCTCCTTCTCACTCAGAAGAGAATTATATACATCAACCCCTTCTGGGTCGTCAGTAGCCACATTGCCCAGCAATACCAGCGTGGCATCCACCTCTTTCCTTGCCAATTTAAATGCTTTAATAACCCCCTCAGGATCTTTCCATCGATCGAAACGCGAAACCTGTACTACCAGAGGAAGGTCGGTGGGAATATTATAATGAGTCAACCTTTCATCTATTTCCTCCTCGCTCATATCTTTGTTTATGATAGAAAAGGGGTCTATAGCCGGCATAAATATCATCTGGGGCGTCCGGATGTCCTGTGCATATTCCTTGATACTAACAATAGAAGCATCATATTTTTCCACAAATTTGCTAAGATACTTCCAAAGTTTCTTGTCTGGATGAGATAAATCAATATGGCAACGCCATATCCATGGCCCTTTCTTCCGGTAATGCTCAATGAGAGGGAGAGGTTGAGGGTCATGTACTATTACTATATCGTGGTCCAGGTGATTTCTGATGGCATTTTCATAAGTGACATCCTCATAAATCTGCATTTTCCGAGAGCTGAGATTAATCTTTCCTCCCTGGAGAGCATTGTGCATTTTTTTGGTTATGCTAAAAAAGTCAGGGGGGCCATGAACCGTTCTCCATCCAGTATCTATGCCCAGACCGTTCATCAGCAGGGTCATTGAGGATAAAAGTTCTGAGACTCCACCCCCATAATACGTGGAATTAACATTGACAATATGGAAATCCTGCAGTGGTTTGGCCTTTTCCCTGATACGTTCTATTGTTTTAGAACCCACATGCTTTTCATAATCTTCAACTTGAACTATCTTGTGACCTTTCATCAGTATTCACTCCCTTTTTCCCAGGCAATCCGTTTTCTCTTCCTGTTCACTGCCTTTCGTTTTTC
Organism: Dehalococcoidia bacterium; assembly: GCA_030589825.1. Taxonomy (GTDB): domain Bacteria; phylum Chloroflexota; class Dehalococcoidia; order GIF9; family AB-539-J10; genus JAUUZT01. The sequence continues at coordinate 2,469 of JAUUZT010000098.1, read as the reverse complement.
AAACAAATATAGCATGACCTTTTCTAGTCCCTGTCATGGCAGATAATCATTCAACTTTTACCCCTCTGATAAAAGAGGCGGTTTCCTCAGGCAAAGCAGTATTAATATGTATCCCTGACCCTATTTCAAATCCCGCCACCTCAGCGAGGCGTGGGATAATTCTCATATGCCATAGATGGTATCCGTTATTTTCATCACTTTTCGGGACAGAGCTAATAACAAAATTGTAGTCAGGATTATTTAACCCCTTATATAATTTTAACAGAGTAATTCGTAATGCATGAGATAGATCTTCAAGCTCCCCATCAGTCACATTAGCAAAGGAGGCTTCGTATATCTTGGGCATAATCCAGGTCTCAAAAGGAGAACGAGAGGCAAAAGGATGAAAGACCACAAATTTATCCGTCTCCATCACCATCCGTGTGGCCTGGCTCCTCTCATTAGCAATGATATCAGAGTAAAGGCAGCGGCAAGTATGGTCATGATAACGAATCGCTACGTCACAACGCATCCTGACATGTCGTGGTACAAGAGGAGTTGCAATTATCTGAGAATGCGGATGCTCCAGCGAGGTGCCTGCCGACTGCCCATGATTTTTAAAGATGAGAACCAATTGTACAAAGGATTGCTTAATAAGTGCCCTGTATCGTTCCCTATAAGCATGCAATACTGCCCCCACTTCCCCTTCATCCATCATAGCAAGTATTCTATTGTGCCCTGGTCCCTCTACAATCACTTCGTGACTTCCAACCCCATCCATACTAATAAACAGATTTCCTTCTTTTCTTCTCTCTCTACTGCCACCGGGGGTAAGGGCAGGATAACGATTGACAAAGGATCTAACCTGCCACTTGCCAGTTGTAGCATTCAAGTATGACAGGGTCTCTCCCGGGGTCCTTTCCTCATTACCAGGACAGAAAGGGCAGGAAGACAAAAAAACAGGCACAGGAATTCTATCCCGCTTGCTTTTAAAATCATGGGGCCTTACGGCCCTCTCCTTGGCCATTATTACCCATTCTTCTGTAGTGATATCCTGTCTTATCTCAGACATTGCCCAAACATAAGCCACCTTTTTTAATAATTAATCTCTCCCTTTCAGGATTATACGTTTTCATAGCATAGAGCACAAGCTATTGTTGCTATCTCCCGTCTGAGATATAATCTCAGTGAGTTGCTCAGTCTCTATTTCTTCTTCCCCCAGAGGCAAAGGAGGGAAACATGCAAATACTGGTGCTATTGATATTTCTCATTGCATGGCTGTTTATATTCTGGTTGGGAGCTATCGCCTTTGAAATAACAGGATTGGAGCGTAGTAAAGCACGCTTTCAGTCTCTCTCTGCACTTTCAGGGACCGGCTTTACCACCAGCGAAGCAGAATCCATAGTTAACCATCCAGGACGCCGCAGGATAGCTACCTGGCTCATCTTCATCGGTAATACTGGAATCATTGTCTTCATCCTGATATTGATACTTTACCTTCGAAATGGACTGATGTCTCCAACTCTGCCCCATATTATAATTGTTATCTTGCCCCTGCTTGTTCTTATGCTTTCCATGCGGTTTGGTATCGTAAATAAACTGAGCTCTGTAATCGTCCGCTCGTTCAGGAAGAAAGAGGTTGCGTCTCGGTTGGTACTGGATGAGCTACTCCTCAAAACAGGAGAATATGGAATAGCCCGGCTCTCAGTAAAATGGCGCGAAAACATGCCGAATTTTAAACTTAAAGACTATAACCTCCCTGGCAAAGAATTTAGCATACTGGCAATAGAAAGGAATGACAACATATTACCTTTCCCAGGGGAAAATAAGCTGCTATTGGAGGGAGACCGGTTGCTATGCTATGGCAAATTGACTGAGTTGCCTGTCTCAGACTCCCAGACAACATAGCCTGAAATATCCATCACTACAGCCAACTCCTTTAACCTCGGCGACGTCTCCGAAACAGGGAGAGAAACCACATTATGGCAACTATCGTAAAGAAAGAGGGCACAGGAATGCTCCCTCTTTCTCCTCCTCCCTCATTTCTTATTACAGTTACAGCTTCTTTGTCAGGAGGGGCTCCAGCTATTACCGCCACATCTACGACCTCCTGTACCCTCAGCTCTTTCACCTCATACCCGTCCGGCATCCATCCCAGCGGGTTATTGCTCCCGGTAGCTTCAGCCCAAATCCAACCTGATTCGCCATCCACAGATAAAGTGCGAACAGCCCCCTTATATTCAGGTAAATGCACCAGGGCAGCAGCATGGTCTGGAGCCAGCACAATAGCTGAACGCAAGCCAGCTCCTTTATACATAACAGCCAGCAAGACGGCATAGTCCTCACAATCACCATAAGCAACGCCCTCATTCATGATAATAGTTCCTAATTCATCAGCATTCTGAGCAAATTCAGGAAATCCAAACTGACTCTTATCTGAGGCATACCTGACGTTATCGCGAACGAAAGCAAATATCTGTTCCGCTCTTT
>JAUUZT010000118.1 GCA_030589825.1 Dehalococcoidia bacterium | reverse complement strand
GCAAGCGTAATAGCAGCTATAATAAGTACTAATACACTATTATGGGCGATCCATTCCCACATATTGACTAAGTGCCTCCTTATAACTGTATGTTAACAGTATACTACAGCTAAATTGAAATAATAGCGAATTGGCATTCCAGTAGTTGGATTACATGTAAAAAAGGTTTTAATAAAGCCTGCTGCTATACGAAAATCTTCTTACCTTCTTAAATGCTAATGTGTTAGTATGTATGACAGAAAGGTGATAGTAATTTACTATGTTATGAGAGAGTAAAACTATCACCAGCCTATATTCATGGTTGGATAGTCAAAATGAGAAACGAAGTAGCTGAGAAGACCAGTATTATTGTTAATCCATTTCTAGTTCATATTATCCTGATATTGATAATCTCATTTAAGAGCACTGATAACATTGCTGAGGGAATCAAGTGGTTTTTAATATCAGTGGCTATCAGCACGGTTCCAATATTTATCGTTGTACTCTACTTGGTCAGGCATAATAAGGTTGATAACCTCTTCATCAATGCGCGTGCACAGAGAGATAAAGTGTATACTTTGTCATCAGGCCTGCTTGGAATCGCCTGTGCCGTTTTATTCTTTTTAAAAGCGCCGGTAATATTAGTGGCCGTGTTTGTGGCTATTTTTATAGTAGGATTGGTATTCGCATGTGTTAATCGCTGGTGGAAGATAAGCATTCATGTTGCCTCTCTCTCTGCAGCGGTTACAGCACTGGTTATTATCTATGGGTTGGTTGCTGCATGGACTATTTTGCTGATTCCCCTGGTCGCCTGGGCCAGAGTGGAAATGGAGCATCACTCTCCAGCGCAAGTGCTGGCTGGAGGAATGCTGTCCAGTCTGATTCTATTGTTGGTTTTCCTCTTTTTTAAGCTTATTTAGCTGACAGAGAGTGAGAGCGATTTCTCTGGGAGTTTCTTGTAGTAGAGACAAACTTTATTTTTATCTCCCTGTTCTGCTTTATAGAGTTGCGCAGGCTGTTTCTTGTGTTTTTAATATAGGATATACTAATGAACGGTAGATTTTTACATACTGGTGTACATGTGAATAGACGTAATAATGTTAATAAAGGAGGGAATATGGCGAAGTTACAGTCAGGGGTAGTAGAACAGGAGGCAATACGAATGGTTGCGGCGTTGGTGTCCTCAAGTGCCAGGACAGCTCCCAAGGCGAGAGGGGCTGATGATATACAGACTATGATAGTTGATGGAGAGGACATTGAAGCTATTGCAGTCGCTATGGAAAAACAGGCGGAGGTGCATTTGGAAGGTTTCAAACGTAGCTTCTATCGTGACGCTGAGAATGTGAGGGAATCGGATTGTGTAGTGCTGATAGGCTGCCAGGGAATGCCCAAGGGGTTCCCTGATTTTTCAGAAATCCCGCTGGACTGCGGTGCCTGTGGATATAAAAGTTGTCAGCAACTGGAGAAAGCCCGAACACGGGCAGGCAATGATTTCAACGGTCCAATATGTGTGATGCAGGCTATTGACTTTGGTATAGCCATTGGTTCAGCAGTGAAGATGGCCATGGATCTCAATATAGATAACCGTATTATGTACACCATTGGCGCTGCGGTGAAGCAAATGAAGTGGATGGATTCCGATATCATAATGGGTATCCCTCTTTCTGTAAGCGGTAAAAACCCCTTCTTTGACAGGAAGGGTGGTGGCACCAGAGCATTGCATAATAAATAATTATTGTAGAGGGTTTCACAAAGAGAAGGATGCTCGTCGTTAGCACTTTTCTCAGGAAAGCTGGTAGTTCAGTCAATAGATAAGGAGGAAATAAACCATGTTCTATAATAGCCTTTATCAGGACAAGAAAAATGAAGCTTCTGTATCAGCCTTGGTAGCTTTGACGCCTTCGGAGTCCAAACGACTGATTGCTAAAGCAGTGGCAACATTACCAGCGGTAAAGCAAGCCATGGAGAAAGGACTGGTGGTTATCGCTCGTGGGAGTACCAATGCTTTTGTGGCAGAAGAAATTATGGGGATTATCATAGAGAAGAAGGCTGATGAGTATTGTCGTGGCTTTATTGTTGATGGTGAACTGCATGCTAACAGGAAGCCCCACACAGAGCGTAGTATCGGCTATGATTTTGTATTGAGACGGGGCAAGCTGGAAGAGATAGACTTTCAGGAAGTAATGAAGGAATTCACCGCGGATGATGTGTTTATAAAAGGGGCTAATGCTATTGATAATACTGGCGAGGCTGGTGTTCTGGCAGCGGGTACAGCGGCTGGCACCATTGGCAAAGCCATGCCATCGGTTAGTCTGGTGGCTGCTCATCTTATTGTGCCGGTGGGATTGGAAAAACTGGTTCCCTCGGTGGCTAAAGCCTCCAGAAGCTGTGGTGTTTTTCATTTTAAATACAGTACTGGTCTCCCCTGTGCTCTTATCCCTATGATAAACGCTAAAGTGGTCACTGAGATTCAAGCTTTTGAGGTGCTGGCTGGAGTCGGTGCCACACAGGTTGCCTCAGGAGGAATAGGGGGCTCTGAAGGAACGGTGGTGCTCTCCCTGGAGGGAAGCGAGACTGCTATTGAGAAGGTTTTTAAACTTGTCAGGGCAATCAAGGGAGAATCAGTAGTAGAACATCCATCGGGGAAAATTACGCTTTCTGCCAGTCTGGACTATAATCCGATAGCCCTGCGTAATACCCTGCCCTGATTACCCAGACCTCCAAGCCGGCGAGGTTATGTCACAGGAAGCGGTTTTCTCTGTGAATTCATGATTTCTTTATCAATTGTTGCCAGTCCCTGGTCACGGTGGTTTGTATTTCTTCTATATCCTCATCGGCCAGGTGGGAGAATCTCTTTTGCAGACTGATGTATTGCCTGACGGGTAAAAGTTTTGAGTTAGGGGAAGGCCTGTTTATGGTGGTTTTAAGACCATCACTGATTTCGTAGAGAGGGAATACACCGCTAAGAACAGCCTGTCGACCCAGCTCTACGGTCAGATTGCTGGGGAATCCCCATCCTGGAGAGCAGGGGCAAAGCAGGTCAATATATTTCAGGCCTCCTTTGATACGCTTAGCTTTCTTTATCTTTCTTTCCAGGTCTATAGGATAGGATATGCAGGCGGTGGCAGCATAAGGAATTCGATGTGCTGCCATTATTTCTACAAGGTTTTTCTTGCTTTGGGCTTTTGGGTTTGGTATTGGGGTGGTAGTTGTCCATGCTCCCCAGGGAGTTGACCCCGACCTCTGGATGCCGGTGTTCATATAAGCCTCATTGTTGAGACAGACGTATAGTATGTCATCGCCTCTTTCAGCAGCCCCTGACAGGGAGGCGAGTCCTATATCATAGGTACTGCCATCACCTGCACATACCATCACATTCATTCCTTCGATTTCCATGCTTTCCAGAGCTTTTCTTATGCCAGAGGCGGTTGCGGCAGCGGCTTCGAAGTTACAGTGCACTGCTGGTATTTTGTATGCGGTATGGGGCCATATTCCGCCTATTACACTACTGCATCCTGCAGGGATAACACAGTAAGTTTTTTCACCCATCGCTCGTAATATATGCCGCCATGCTATTGCTTCTCCACAGCCGGCACAGGCTGAATGCCCCCAATATAAGAACTCATCTTTAGGGAACCGCTTTTTTATTTCGATATCCTGACAGGGAATATCCTCAGATTCAGTCCTCTCTATTTCCTGAGGAAGCCAGAACACAGTTTTTTCCGGACTCTTGTGCTCAAGTGTGTATTTTAGTGCTTCCCTGATGGTGTCAACGGTGACATCTACTCCACCCAGCCCTGCTACAAAGCCAAATACCTGTGGTCTTTCTGCGAGGGGGTAAAGGGCTGATTTCAGCTCCTGAAAGAAAATGCCTTCGCTTCCAAGGGAGAGGTTACGGTCGATTACTGCAACTTTTTCCACCCCTTTCAGGGTTTCTCGTATTTCCTCAGCGGGGAAAGGACGAAATAATCTGAGTTTTAACAGTCCGACGTCATTTAATGATGGGTCTTTTTTCAGCAGATGGCGGGCAGTACCGGTGATAGTACCGGTGGTTACCAGTACGGTTGAAGGATTATTCCAGTGAATTTTTTCAAT
>JAUUZT010000002.1 GCA_030589825.1 Dehalococcoidia bacterium | reverse complement strand
TGCTGCATGGCTGTCGTCAGCTCGTGCCGTGAGGTGTTGGGTTAAGTCCCGCAACGAGCGCAACCCTTGTTCTATGTTATTTTCTCATAGAAGACTGCCTTGTACAGCAAGGAGGAAGAGGAGGATGACGTCAAGTCAGCATGGCCTTTATGCCCTGGGCTACACACACGCTACAATGGGTAATACAGAGGGTTGCCAAAGAGCGATCTGGAGCTAATCCCTTAAAATTATCCTCAGTTCAGATTGTAGGCTGAAATCGCCTGCATGAAGTAGGAGTTGCTAGTAATCGCAGGTCAGCTATACTGCGGTGAATACGTTCTCGGACCTTGTACACACCGCCCGTCACGTCGTGGAAGTCGGAAACACTTGAAGCCGATGTGTTAACTTGCTTAGGCAAGAAATAGTTGTCGAAGGTGGAGCTGATAACTGTGGCGAAGTCGTAACAAGGCAGCCGTACGGGAACGTGTGGCTGAATCACCTCCTTTCTAAGGAGTCTTAGGTTTAATAACCCATAGATTTCTAGGTCGGTCAACAATGAATAATTGTTGAACTTATTAATATAGTTTTATACCTTCTTTTTACTGTTCAATTGCTAAAGTAATCTTCAACAAACCTGCTAAAGATTTATTTATTTAATCTACCGGTTTTCTATTTTTACTCGTTAATTTATATAGTCTAATATATTGTTATTTCTTCGGTTTCAGCTTATTTTTAATAATAACAATCATAGTATTTTATTATTACTATTACATATTCATAATTGACAATATATTGCACTTGTAATTAACATAGAACAAGATTGTCAGAAATAAATAAGTATATGGTAATAATTGATAAATCTCTCAGGGAAAACATAGAGGCTGAGTTATTAACCATATTTTCTGATAAACATTTAAATCTCTACGATATGTTGCGATACCATTTAGGTTTCCAGGATATAAATGGTAAAACTGATGAAAAAAGTCATGGCAAACTAATACGTCCGATATTATGTCTTCTATGTTGCCAGGCAACAGAAGGAGAGTTGTCGCAAGCTATTCCGGCTGCTGCATCATTAGAATTAATACATAACTTTTCGCTTATTCACGATGATATTCAAGATAATAGTCAAAAGCGTCGACAGAGGCCAACTGTATGGACAGTATGGGGTAAAGAGCATGCTATTAACGCAGGGGATGCAATGTTTGCCCTTTCATACTTGGAGTTACTCAAATTACAGGATAACAGGACAAGCAACAAACAGATTGTACATTCAATACGATTATTAAGCGAAGCATGTTTAAATATTTGTGAAGGACAATATCTAGACATGTTATATGAAGATAGTTGCACTGCTAGCACTGAAAATTACCTCACTATGATAACCAAAAAAACAGCAGACCTAATAGCTACCTGTGCTGCCCTTGGAGCATCATTTGGAACTGATGATGATGATGAAATAAATTGTTTTTACAGGTTTGGTAGAGATTTGGGTATGGCATTTCAAATTTCTGATGATATATTAGGCATCTGGGGTACAGAGACTAAAACTGGAAAGCCTCAGAATATTGATATTATTAACAAAAAGAAGACTCTCCCTGTAGTTTATTCATTAAATAATAGTACTGGACAAGAAAGGAAAGTGCTTAATAGTTTTTATTCCCATAAAAACACTGGAGAACATAACGTTAACATGATAATTGACATACTTAATAGACTAGGTGCTAAGGATTATTCAAAAAGGATGGCCAATCAATTCTACATTAACGCTTTATCAAGACTTGATACTATTGATATTTCAAAAAGTCGACTAACTCCAATAATAAATATGGTAAACATTTTAATAAAGCAAAACTATTAAGGTATTAAAATGGCGAAGAAAACAATAAAAGATATTAACATTACTGGAAAATTTATCCTGACTAGAGTTGATTTTAATGTTCCAATAAATAAAAATACTGGTTCCATCAGCGATGATAGTCGGATAAAAGCATCCTTATCAACTATAAGATACCTTGTGCATCACAAATCAAGGATAATATTATGTTCTCATCTAGGTAGGCCCAACGGTAAGATAGTTGATGAATTACGGATAAAGCCAGTAGCTGAACACCTATCCCATATTCTAAGACTCCCTGTTTCCACAACATCTGATTGCATAGGTCATGAAGTGATTAAGGCAGTACAAAAGCTGAAAGACGGCAACATCTTATTCCTGGAAAACCTACGTTTCCATCCTGGTGAGGAGACAAATGATATTACATTTTCTCGTAAACTGTCTTCGCTTGCAGATATCTATGTTAATGACGCTTTCGGAACTGCGCATAGAGTTCATGCATCTACCGTTGGTGTTACTAAATATTTACCTGCAGTGGCTGGTTTTTTAATGGAGACAGAATTACTAACAATGGATAAATTACTTACCAATCCTGCACGCCCATTCGCTTGTGTAATAGGTGGTGCCAAAATCAGCGACAAGATAAGCCTTATGCAAAATATGTTAAACAAAGTCGATGTTATGTTTGTTGGTGGTGGGATGGTAGCTACATTTTTAAAATCCCAAGGTTGTAATACTGGTAAATCATTGGTTGAAAATGACAAACTAGAAATTGCTCGTAATCTACTTTTAGAAGCAAAAGAGCGAGGTATCTCCCTGATATTGCCAACTGATGTAGCAATATCCAAAGACATTAATGGAGATAGTTCAAGTCGTATCACCAGCGCGAACAACATACCACCTGACGAATTTATCGTTGATATTGGACCTGAGACTATTAATATGTTCCCTGAAAATTTAGGTAATTGCCATTCAATAATGTGGAATGGACCATTAGGGATATATGAGATACCAGAGTTTGGCAAAGGTACAAGGGCAATGGCTCAGTTTTTAGCCGATACCAGCGCTAACACTGTTATCGGAGGAGGTTCTACAGTGGAGACAATTCGAGAGATGGGTTTAGTTGATATGATAGACCATGTCTCCACTGGAGGTGGCGCTAGTTTAAAATATCTAGAGGGAAAAACATTACCGGGTGTTGAAGTCTTAGAGGATAAATAGAATAATTAATGTCGATAATTTCAGGTTACTTAATTGAAGTATTGTGGGCGTAGGAGATAATAAAATGAGAACTCCAGTAATAGCAGCTAATTGGAAAATGAACACAACAATTCCTGAGGCAAACAATTTAGTTAGCCAAATGAAATATAAGCTCAACTTGATGGAGAATATCGAAATAATAATATGTCCTCCGTTTATCTCCCTTTCTGTGATAAAGGAGCTGCTGAAAGGCACCTCCATTGAAACAGGTGCACAAAATATGTACTCCGAAAAGGAAGGTGCATATACAGGTGAGATATCTCCTCAGATGTTACGTGGTCTATGTGAATATGTGATTCTGGGACATTCCGAACGTCGCTTTTATTTTTCGGAAAATGACGATATTGTAAATAAAAAAATTAAGAGTGCTCTAATGTACGATTTAAAACCTATTTTATGTATTGGTGAAAGCCTCATAGAAAAAGAGTCCAATAAGACGGAGGAGATATTATCAGAACAACTAGATAAAGGATTACATGAAATAGCAAACAACAAAGATTTAATAATCGCCTACGAGCCATTATGGGCAATAGGAACAGGGATGGCTGCAAATGGGGAAGAAGCAAATATTACCATCAAATTTATTCGTGATAAAATGGCTCAATTATGGAACAAAACGACTTCTGATGCTCTTCGTATCCTGTATGGCGGTAGTGTGAAAAGTAACAATATTATCGAATTTGTCTCTAAACCAGATATCGATGGGGTCTTAGTGGGCGGAGCTAGTCTAAAAGCCAAAGAGTTTTTAAACATCGCTAATCAAATTGATAATTACCAGCAATAATCTCTTCGCTGGATCGATATATTCTATAACTAATATTTAATGAAACCACTTTTAGTAATCGTTGGTCCTACAGCAGTGGGTAAAAGTGCACTTGCTATGTACCTTGCAAAACATTTCCCCATAGAAATAGTAAATGCTGACAGTCGCCAAATATATCGCTATATGAGTATTGGCACAGGCAAGCCCTCTCTAATTGATCGACACCTCGTTTCACATCATCTCATTGATATAGTCAGCCCCGATCAAGATTTTAATCTTTCTTTATACCGTCGCTTAGCTACCGAGAGAATAAATTACATCCACCAAAATGGAAATTTGCCTGTATTAGTTGGAGGCAGCGGTCTCTATGTTTGGTCAGTAGTTGAAGGTTGGGAAATACCTCAGGTCTATCCTGATTACAAATTAAGACAAGAGTTAGAAATAACTGCTAAACAGAAAGGGAGTCCTGCACTATATAAAACACTTCAACAGATAGATGAATTGGCTGCAAATAGAATTCACCCGAATAATACACGTCGTATAATAAGAGCTTTAGAAATATATTATAAAACTGGACAACTTCCTTCAAAACTATATCGAAAAAAACAACCAAAATTCTCTACTCTAATTATTGGGTTAACCGTAGAAAGAAATGAACTTTACAGAATGATTCACCAACGTATTACCAATATGTTAGAGCAAGGCTTAGTTCTAGAAGTTGAAAATTTATCGCAAATGGGCTACAAAGATTCTTTGCCCTCTATGTCGAGCATAGGTTATAATCAAATATATCAATTCTTAAAGGGAAATTTAACTTTACCCTCTGCAATTGAAAGCATAAATAGAGAAACTCGTCGCTTAGCTCGTCACCAGTATGCGTGGTTTCATCTAAATGATGAGAGGATTCAATGGATTGATATCTCTCAAGGTAATGTAAAGGAGAAAGCAATAAAATTAATAGAAAACAGTTTGTTCTAGCGTTCTCTAAGTTACAAGCTACAGGAAACGATTTTGTCCTGATAGACAGTAGACTTCTACGCAATCATAATAACATTTCACAACAGCTTTATTTTGATATCGATCAATTTGAAGAAAACGAATGGACTAGAATAGTTAACTCTATTTGTGATCGTCACTTTGGAATAGGAGCAGACGGGGTTATTGTTGTACAAAATTCATCTACCGCAAATTTGAAAATGCGCATATTCAATTCGGATGGTTCCGAAGCTGAAGCCTGCGGTAATGGATTAAGGTGTTTTACCAAGTATGCCATAGAAAGAAATATGGTTACCACCAAATCCCTCCAAGGAGAAAATACCTGTTTTAGGATAGAAACTTTAGCAGGAATAAGGATAGCTAAAACATATATGACTGATAAGTTAGTAAGCCAAGTCGAAGTAAGCATGGGAAAACCTGTATTTCAAGCTGAAGAAATACCAATTTCCACTACACATAAACTATATACTAATGATTTGCAGCATAATACCATAGAGATGAAACAAAACCCTCTACTTGGTTGTTCATTATCAGTAATGGATAAAGAATTACGCTTATGGCTTTTATCTATGGGAAATCCTCATGCAATAAATTTTAGACCTCAAACAATAGTTAATTTCCCTCTTTCTGATTACGGTCCTATTATAGAAAAGGATCCCTTATTCCCAAGACACACAAATTTTGAAATAGTCAAAGTTTTAGACAAAAACAGTATAGAAGCAAGGGTTTGGGAACGTGGTGTGGGGGAAACTCTTTCCTGCGGTAGTGGTGCCTGTGCAATAGCAGTAGCATCAAAGTTGCTAGGCTATACGGAAGACAATGTTGACATAATACTTAATGGCGGGATACTAAGTATTTCCTGGGATGGTATAGGGGAGGTAAAACTAACTGGACCAGTAAATGAAGTATTTTCCGGAGAATATCTAATATAAAGGAGTAGTTTGATGCAATTAGCCAGACGTCTTGACAAGCTGCCACCTTATCTTTTTGTCGATATAGCCAAGAAGATCGCTGACAAAAGAGCTAAAGGTGAGGATGTAATAAGCTTTGCTATTGGTGACCCTGATTTATCCACACCAACTTATATAATTGAGCATATGTGCCAGGCGGCTCATAACCCTATTAATCACCATTATCCAGAGAGTATAGGGTTACCGGAACTTCACGTTGCTATTGCCGAATGGTATAAAAAACGTTTTGGTGTTTTATTAAATCCAGAAAACGAAGTTTTACCCCTCATTGGCTCTAAAGAGGGTATTGGACATATAGCATTATGCATGATTAACCCTGGAGATATCGCTCTGGTACCTAACCCTGGCTATCCAGTATATTCAATAGGAACTCTACTGGTTGGTGGTGAACCATATTTCATGCCACTAAAAGAGGAAAATGATTATTTGCCTGATTTTGAAAAAATACCGGAGAAAATATGTAATCAGGCAAAGCTCATGTGGTTAAATTATCCCAACAATCCAACTGGTGCCTGCGCTGATATTGAATTCTTCGAAAGAGCAGTTGATTTCGCAAAAAAATATGATATAGCCATTTGTCATGATGCTCCGTATACTGAAGTTGCCTTCGATGATTATCAACCACCAAGCTTCATGGAAGCACCTGGGGCAAAAGATATTGGAGTAGAATTCCATTCTCTGTCAAAGACTTACAATATGACTGGATGGCGGATAGGAATGATAGTTGGCAATAAGAAACTTGTTGAAGCATTATTTCGAATTAAGTCCAACCTTGACTCTGGCATTCCGCAAGCGATACAGGAGGCTGCTATTAAGGCTTTAACCGGGCCACAAGATAGTATTAAACAACAAAATAATATACTACAGAGGCGTCGTAATAAACTAACGGATGCTTTACATGAAATTGGCTTAAAAGTCACGATACCAAAAGCCAGTTTTTATATTTGGGCAAAAATACCACATGAGTATACTTCTATAGATTTCACCAAGAAACTTCTTGACGAAACCAATATAGCGGTAACTCCAGGTATTGGTTATGGAAACGAAGGTGAAGGTTATATTAGGATTTCTATGACTCTAGCAGATGAACGTTTAGAGGAAGGAATAAGACGACTATTAAAATGGAATTGGAGGAAATAAATAAAAGAAAAATATATCAACACTCAAACCAAAACAGAAAGAGTGTTTTTAGTTGGAGTAGGAAATAAAACCGGTTCTCAGAAATATACAGCTAACGATTCTCTAGAAGAACTATCTCGACTAGTTAAAACAGCTGGTGGAGAAACTGTAGGAAAGCTTGTACAATATCTTAAAACGCCTTCGCCTACATATTACCTTGGTAAAGGTAAAATAGATGAACTTCTCCATATAAGACAACAAACTCAATATGATACTGTAGCATTTGATGATGAATTATCTCCCAGACAACAGAGGAATATTGAGGAGATATTACAGGTAAAAATAATTGACCGAACAGTTCTTATTTTAGACATATTTTCCAAACAAGCACGTTCTAGAGAAGGAAAATATCAGATAGAACTAGCTCAACATCAATATCTGTTACCCCGTCTTATGGGACAATGGACCCACCTGGAACGACTGGGCGGAGGGATCGGAACCCGTGGACCTGGAGAATCTCAACTTGAAACCGACCGCCGTCTGATACGAAAACATATTAACCGGCTCCAGCATAAGATAGACCAAATTAGTCAATTCAGGAAATTACAAAGAAAGCAACGTAAAGTTTCGCGAATACCGATAGTTGCCATTGTCGGTTATACCAATTCAGGTAAAAGCACATTATTCAATAATCTTAGTAAATCAAATGTAACTGTAGAAGATAAATTGTTTTCTACCCTTGATACAGTAACTCGTCGCCTGACCCTGTCAAATGGTCAATCGCTATTACTTACTGACACTGTTGGGTTTATTAATAAATTGCCTTCTTCAATTGTTGCTGCTTTTAGATCTACTCTAGAAGAACTAAATGAAGCAGATATCTTTTTGCATGTAGTAGACATAACACGCAAAGACGCTGCTAATCAGTGTCGTACCGTAGACGAAACACTTAATAAACTACACCTCACCCATAAACCTAGAATAATTGTATTTAACAAACTCGATTTAGTTATAGACAATGAAATGGAATTAGCAGAAATTACTACATTTCCCTGCCTTGAGGAAGAATTTATTTTACCAAATAACAATATATCCATGATCTCAGCCGTTAAAAACTGGGGCATGTCTAAGCTTTTAGAAAAATTAATACTTAAGCTAAATAATGAGGTTATTTATTAAACCCCACTAAGTCACATCATATTGTGTTAATAGATTAGCAGCTAAATTTATTTTTTTGCACTTTAATAGGGTCAATGATAGAATTATTTTTAGTGTACTACTTAGCGATCAGATACCTAAAGCAAATTCCTTTAGTGTGAATGAATTTTGAGAATTATTCATATTTAAACCCCAAAACCCAGTTAGTTAATATGTTACTCTAAAGAATGTATTTTATATAACAAAGGCACTAGTAGCAGAATATATTGTAAGAAAAAGAATATTATTATCCTGACGTAACATGTTAATAGTTTTTCCAAATATCTCAAAGTATTAATCTGCAAGGAGGTATTTATAGCAATGTCTTCCATTGAATATATGGAATATGCCCTGTCTTTAGCCAGGTTAGCAAAAGGTAATACCAGTCCTAACCCTGCAGTAGGAGCTATAATCGTAAAAGATTATCTTGTTGTAGGTATGGGCTATACACAACCAGCTGGCTCAAGTCATGCAGAGATAATGGCTTTAGGCCAGGCTGGCAAAGATGCTGCCGGTGCTACTATGTACGTCACATTAGAACCTTGTTGCTATTATGGACGTACGCCACCTTGTAGTAAAGCAATAATTGACGCTGGTATTTCAGAAGTTCACATTGCAATGCTCGACCCTAATCCTCTTGTTTCGGGCAATGGAATAAAGGCACTTAATGATGCCAATATTAAAACTTTTATTGGTAGCTATAAGAAAGAAGCCCATAAAATAAACGAAGCATATGTTAAATATATTACTACTGGTTTACCGTTTGTAATAGCTAAATTTGCTATGAGCCTTGATGGCAAGATTGCTACTAAGTCCGGATATTCTAAATGGATAAGTAATGAGGAGTCTAGAAAATATGTTCATACATTACGCCACTGTGCTGATGCCATAATGGTCGGCGTTAATACTGTCATTACTGATGACCCTCGACTCACTGCTAGAGGATGTAATGGCAAGGGTGGTGAAACAAAAAATCAACCTTTACGCGTTATTGTTGACAGCAAAGGAAAAACTCCATTAAATGCACAACTATTTAAACAGCCAGGAAGAACCATTCTTGCAGTAGTAGAACCTCTGGACAACGGAAAAAAGGAAGAGTTTACTCGAAGAGGAATAGATATATTGGAACTACCAAATGAAAAAGGTAAAGTAAACTTGGGGGAATTACTAAAAGCATTGGGGAAAATGAATATAGTTACTGTTTTAGTAGAAGGAGGTAGCACACTATTTGGCGCCCTATTTGACTTAGACTTAGTAGATATAGTGATGGCTTTCATATCACCTATAATAATCGGAGGAGGTCAAGCAAGGACTGCTATAGGAGGCAAGGGAGTCGAAAACGTGTTAGATGCACTTCATCTTGAACATGTTGATACCATGAAATTCGGTGATAATATTTTAATGAGTGGTTATATAGGTAATAAAAATATTTTGGAAAAGTAATATGTTCACTGGAATAATTGAGGAAATTGGCATCGTTAAAAACGCTTCATCAAATCAATTGACCATAGAAGCGAAGTATGTCCTTGAAGATATGCGAGTAGGGGATAGTATAGACGTTGATGGAGCCTGTTTAACTACTACCTCTGTGGAAAATAACAGTTTTAATGTTGATCTTATGATGGAAACTATTCGGCATACGAGTTTGGAAAAACTCCGCCATGGAAGTCAAGTAAATCTAGAAAGGGCAGTAACATTAGACAAACGTCTTGGGGGACATTTGGTATTGGGCCACGTCGATGATATCGGTACGATATTATCAATAGACTTAAGACAAACAGATCGCATTATTGAAATTGCTCCTCCAGCTAAGTTAATGCGTTACATTTCGCGTAAAGGTTTTATTGCAATAGATGGTATTAGTCTAACCATCACAGATATTGATGCGGCATCTTTTTCAGTATCTCTTGTTAAGCATACCTTAAAACACACCACGCTGGGAGCTAAAATGACAGGTGATAACGTTAATATTGAAATAGATGTTATCGCCAGATATTTAGAGCGTCTTACTGAATTTGATAATCGTGAACTAACAATGAATTTTCTTAGAGAATACGGTTATTCTCAGAAAGGATAATTATAGTGCTAGCCAATATTTCAGAAGCTATTAAAGACATAAAAGCGGGTAAATTCATTATCATTGTTGATGATGAAACCAGGGAAAATGAGGGAGACCTTGCAATTGCAGCAGAAAAAATAACTCCCGAAGCTATTAATTTTATGGCTAAACATGCAAGAGGGCTAATATGCCTTCCTATTATAGGGCAAAGGCTTGATGAACTAAGAATACCTATGATGGTTCAAGAAAATACTTCTCCTCACAAAACAGCATTCACTATCTCTATTGAAGCAAAGAACAAGGTATCCACAGGAATATCTGCATTTGATCGAGCTGAAACTATTAAAACAATTATCAATCCAACTACAGTATCAGATGATTTAGTGTTTCCAGGACATGTATTCCCGATAAGAGCTAGAGATGGAGGAGTACTAGCAAGGGCTGGACATACTGAAGCAATTGTAGATTTAGCTCGTACGGCAGATCTTTTCCCTGCAGGGGTCATATGTGAAATTATGGATGAAGATGGCCACATGGCACGTCTACCTCAACTCGAGGTAATTGCTAGCAAACACAATTTGAAGATAGCATCTAACTCGGACCTTATTACCTACCGTCGCCGATACGAGAAAATGGTAAAGAAAATAACTGAGGCAAAATTACCTACAAAATTTGGCGAATTTACCGTCATGGCTTACAGAAGCAGTATAGATAAAACAGAGCATGTTGCCATGGTCAAAGGCGACATATCAGGTAACGAACCTGTTTTAGTGCGAGTGCACAGCGAATGTCTTACTGGAGATGTTTTTAAAAGTTTTAGATGCGATTGTGGGGAACAATTTGAGCTGGCAATGCATAGAATAAACAAAGAGGGCAGAGGAGTTTTCCTTTATATGAGACAGGAGGGAAGAGGAATAGGATTGCATAATAAATTGAAGGCGTATGCCCTTCAAGATCAGGGTATGGACACTGTTGAGGCAAATATAGCTCTTGGATTTCCAGCAGACTTAAGAGATTACGGCATTGGAGCGCAAATTCTTGCTGACATAGGTTTACATAATATCAAATTGCTCACAAATAATCCCAAGAAGATAGTAGGGCTAGAAAGTTATGGACTAAAGGTTGTGGAGTCTGTACCATTATTAGCCACCCCTAATTCCTATAATAAACGCTACCTTGAAACCAAAAAGAAGAAACTAGGGCACATATTAGATATGGAGGAGGAAAATGATGGCTAAATACTATGAAGGTATACTAACAGGGAAAAATCTTAAATTCGCTATTATCGTTTCACGTTTTAATGATTTAATAACAAGCAGATTACTGGATGGAGCAAAAGATGCTCTGTTGCGCCACGGCGTTTCTGAGACAGATATAGATGTTGCTCGAACACCAGGATGTTTTGAAATACCTCTGATAGCCCAAAAAATGGTTCAGCATGGTCAATATGACGCGATGATATGCCTTGGAGCTATAATCCGAGGTGACACGCCGCATTTTGATTATGTAGCTACCCAAGTTAATAGAGGAATCAGTAAAGTCTCTCTAGATTCTGGACTGCCTATAATGCAGGGCATCATCACTGCGGACACACTGGAGCAAGCAATACAAAGAGCAGGAGCCAAGGAGGGCAATAGAGGATTTTCAGCAGCAGTAAGTGCTATTGAAATGGCCAACTTGACCAAATCTATTCAGTAATTATATAAACCTTATCACCCGGCCTTACACGGTCAGGAACTTTAAGGCCTATTAAGTCATCCTTATCGCCTTTGGTAATATTAGCACCATCAATTTGCATTGAATCGACTACAATTACCATATTAGTTGTTCTTCCTATAATATGTATCGAATCTCCTATACTTAATGTACCATCTAGTTTAATTCCCGCTACCACAGGTTTTGCGAAGAAATCTGTTACATAACCTATATTATTCTCTGGCATTTTTTACCTCCTTTCTTTTATATTTATAGATTACTCTAATCATAAATTGTAGTCCAATGTGTTAAGATATCTTGAAATAATATTTTAGGAGATTGTAATTTGGCTAAAAACAAGAATAGAAATTTATCCCCGGAAATTCAGTCGGAAACGAATACAGAACGTATCAATAAACGCCTTGACACGTTAGATCTCAGATTAGATAACATAGACTCTATTATGACTTCGCTTGTGGAGAGAGTAATGCAACAACCTCTATCAATGGATGTTACATGTCCAAAATGTGGCCAAGCGATTCAAATCAGCATAATGAGCAAAATCAAATTTAGAGACTAAATAGCATGTAATATAAAAAAGGATTCCTGCTATTAAGCAATATCAACTTACGTATGACCAAAATGATACCAAACGAACCTATAACCTCTGAGCCCACTGCACTGCATTCAAGAATATCTGAAAACCATCACCATACCCATCAGTTATTCGTCTCATCCATTGGGGATGTTGAGTTTCTCTAATATACCTTTCAGGATGTGGCATCAAAGCAAAAATTCTACCTGTAACATCGCAGATACCGGCAATATTATCTGTTGACCCATTTGGATTATATGGATAACCTGGTGTTTTATTACCTTTTTCATCGGTATATTTAAGTACTACATCTAGAGATGATAGTAACCCAGGGTTAACTATTACCTTACCTTCAGCATGAGCAGAGGGAAGGTATAAATGCTCAATTCCTCTGGTAAACACACATCGGCTTTCCGGGTTCACCGTTAAATGAACCCATCGACATTCAAATCTTCCTGAATCATTTGAGGCAAGTGTAATTAGCGATTGTGGATTATTCAACGGCCCTGGTAATACACCAGCCTTCACTAATACCTGAAAACCATTACAGATCCCCAATATCAACCCGCCCTCAGCTATGAATTTTTCAAGGTCATTGTAGAGCCTTAGTCTTAGCTCATTAGCCAGCACTTTTCCTGCTGATACATCATCCCCATAAGTAAAACCACCCGGTATAACTACAATCTGGTAATTAGAAAGACTTTCTTTCCCTCTTATTAATTCACCAATATGGACTAATGAAGGATTTGCGCCTGCTTCATTAAAAGCAAATGCCGTTTCATTATCACAGTTTGTACCTGAGCTACGTAGTATAAGTACTTTTACTCTAGTCATCTGTTTTTTACCAATTGATTGGTCTCTGCCAGGCATCTTTTAGTTTATGTATTGGCATATCAATAACTTCCATTCCGTTAATCCCTAACACTTTCAAGACTTTGGTTTTTGTGAAGCTTCCAATCATTGCCATTTCTGTTCCATTCTTAATCATTTCTAATTCGGTCTTTTTATCGGGTGATATTTCTACAATAAATCTACTGTTCGATTCTGAAAACAGTACAAGATCATTTCTATCTATTGCTTCTCCCAGCGGTATTAACTCCAGCTTAACGTTGGCTCCCAGACCTCCTGCAAAAGACATCTCAGCCAGAGCAACGCCTATACCACCTTCACTACAATCGTGGCAAGCTGAAACTAGCCCTTTCCCAGTAGCTTCACTAAGTTTATCCATCAGTTTTTTAGCTTTATTCGGTATAACCTTTGGCACGCTGTTACCAACAAAACCTCGGCTTCTAAAATACTCTGATCCACCAAGCTCATTATAAGTAGCCCCGATAATATAGATTAGATCCCCTGCATTTTTAGAATCCATCGATACCGTTTGCTTCACGTTTTTCATAACCGCAATAGCGGAAATGAGTAATGTGTGAGGAATAGAAATAATTTTACCATCGGATTCGTACTCATTATAGAGACTGTCTTTACCAGATATAAATGGTGTTTGATAAGCAATTGACATATCATGACAAGCCTGTGCAGCTCGCACCAAAGCTCCTAGCACGTCGGGTTTACTAACATCACCCCAACAAAAATTGTCCAGTAATGCAACGTGAGTTAGATTACCTCCTACTGCGATAATCTGCCTTAACGCCTCGTCAATAGCAGAGGCTGCCATCCAGTAAGGATCTATCTCTCCATATTTGTGGTTTATTCCATTAGAGACAATCACCCCTTTATCACTATCCAAAAGAGGCCTGACAATAGCCGCATCTCCAGGTCCATCATTGTCTATGCCAACTAAAGGTTTAAGAACACTGGCACCCTGTACTTCGTGATCGTACTGACGTATCACCCATTCCTTGCTACAAATATCCCATGAGCCAAGAATATTAAGTAAATCATCTTCCAGGCAATCTGGCTCCTTGAAATCGGGTTCTGGCAATCTATCCTGTTTCCAAATTGCTTGTCTCTGTACCTGTGGTCTACCTTCGTGTAGAAAATACATGTCCAGGTCACATACCTTTTTATTATTATAAAAAAGTTTTAACCTCTTGTCCGAAGAGAATTCACCAACAACGGTTGCCTCAACATCTTCAGCAGAAAATATTTCCAATAATTGATCTATCTTCTCTGGAGGTACTGCTAGTAACATCCGTTCCTGAGATTCAGATATCCAGACCTCAGAATATGACAATCCTGCATATTTCAAGGGGATTTTATCAAGATCTATATTTACCCCTGTTGATGCAGCCATTTCTCCAATAGCAGAAGAGAGTCCCCCTCCACCACAATCTGTTATCCGAGAATACAATCCCATATCTCTTGCTCGTAATAGGGCTTCAGTAACTTTTTTCTCCATAATAGGATTGCCTATTTGAACTGAACTGGAGGAAACTTTAGTTGATTCATCAGTTAGTTGTTTCGAGGCGAAAGTTACCCCATGAATCCCATCGCGACCTGTCCTCCCACCAACTACTACCACCAAATCGCCTGTCTTTTGTATTCCTATTTGCGATACTTCCACAGGTAATAATCCAACCGTACCGCAAAAGACAAGTGGATTGGACACGTAATAATCATCAAATAATACAGCTCCATTAAGGGTGGGAATACCAAGCCTGTTAGCATAATCAGCTACACCTGCTCTAACTCCTTTAAAAACACGTCGAGGATGTAATACTCCAGGTGGCAATTTTTCATAAGGATAATCAGGTGGTGCAAAACAGAATACATCGGTGTTTAATATCGGCCTGGCTCCCAAGCCTGTTCCCAAGACATCTCGTACAACTCCTCCAATACCAGTTGCAGCTCCGCCATAAGGTTCTACCGCCGATGGATGGTTATGTGTCTCAACTTTGAAGCAAAGAGCCCATTTATCATCCAGTTCTATTACACCAGCATTATCTTTAAATACTGAAAGGCACCATGGCTTATTAATTTCTCTGGTTGCTTTTATGATGGTATTTTTAAGTAAATTATCAATAAGGACACCATTGAAGTTAATTTTCCCCGAAAATGTCTTATGGCAACAGTGTTCAGACCAGGTTTGAGCTATGGTTTCCAATTCAACATCACTTGGATTATGCCCTTCTCTTTTGAAATAGGAAATGATAGACTGGAATTCATTCGCATCGAAACCAAACGACTGACTAATTTTTATCTTGTCAATATCACTTGATTCCAGTATATCTACGTTTTTTAACTCAAATTTATATTTTGGATTCTGCAAGAATCCAGCAGATCCAGTGTTAACTACATGCTGGATGTTATAGTTCACCAGTAATCGATTACTGATTATCTCTAATTGATGTTCATTAAGCCTTCCCTCAATTAGATAGCGTTTCGCCGTTCTTACTGCATGTATATTATTCAGCCCGAGGTCCATCATTGCCTTCATTATCGTGTCTTCCACCGGGTCCGATACACCAGCATTATATGCAACCTCAATAATATGACAATTCTCATTGTCCTTATTCTGGACGATGGAATTGGATTCACAAACGTAGTTTTGTGTAAGAGGGTCGGCAAGAAGTTTCTGGCAAAGCATATTAAGTTCACCAGATTTCAGCTCTGCATCTATCCAGTATACATCTACCACTCTAACAGTAGTATTATTCTCTATTCCTAAATCTTGTATGTCCTTAACCAGCCCAAGCCCTCGAACATCATAACTTTCATCTTTCGGCCAGATTTCTACTCTATGTATCAATAATAATTACTCCTGATGTGACTAAATATGTTAGTCATCTACTACTTTTACTGCTGTTCCATAAGCAACCATCTCAGCTGCTCCAGATGATACCGTCGATGACACAAATCTTAAACAAACAATGGCATTAGCTCCTTTTTCCTCGGCTTGTTCACTCATTCTTTGCAGTGCTTCCTCTCTAGCTTGAGCTAACATAACTGTATAGTCTTTAATTTCACCACCCACGATATTCCGTAAACTAGCCATTAAATCTCGTCCAACATTTCTTGCCCTGATAGTACTTCCACGAGCCAATCCAATCGTTTCTGTTATTCGCTTACCAACTATTTGTTCGCTGGTGCAAATTATCATTTTTCCACCCCTTTAAATTTCTTTTTATCTTCCTCTGTATCCTTAATCCTCTCCCTGATGAGAGATATAATAATAAGACATAATCCAATGACCGCTATTACAATTGCAACACTAACATAATCGGGCACCGAAGGAAATATCTCTCTAATCCATTGTATTATTCCCCAAACTGTCAGAATACAAATTCCAATCAACAATAAAAGACCACCAATCTTTCTCATCTCCCAACCTCCTTTTGTACCATTTATCTGCAATGCCTATTTACAACCTTAAGCAATTCCTGGTGGTTAATTTTCCTCAAACCTTCATCTTGTCAGGATATATTATGGTTCCAGGGGACAAGACTGGTTTTTTATCATTCAAATATTATATTTACAATCCTGTTAACAATTTCTTTATTGTAGGACATATTAACAATATTATTAATCTGGTTAACACCCAGATTATAACATTTTAAAGAAACGGGCTGATTGTTTGACAATTAAATTAGATATGATAATATTAACTGAGTATAATAACTCTTACACTCAGTTATTATTCAGTATGGAGAATATATATGATTGCACATATAGATGATTTCTTGTTGAATCTTCAAGCCAATAACTATTCGGTGGAAACTGTTTATAATTATGAACGTGACTTGCAAATATTTGATAATTTTTTACTGGAATGTAAAATTGATTTCGCCAATCTTAATAAGCGCACAATCACCTACTATAAGGCATACCTGGTTTCCCGCGACCGTATTACCCCCCGACTTAATCTCAAAGGTAAAAAACTTGATTCAAGTTCTGTTAACCGAATGCTTTCCTCTATCAGAGGATATTTAAAATATTTAATCGAAATGGACTATGACTGTCCAATACCCCCTGAGTCAGTCAAATTAACAAAGACTGGACGTAAACATTCCCAGGTTGCCGAATTACATGATTTGGTACGACTTGTTGAAGCCCCCAGTTCACTAGAAACTAATTCCAAGCTGGCTATTAGAAATCGTGCAATGTTGGAATTACTTCTGTCAACAGGAATGCGCATTTCAGAACTCTGTAATTTAAATCGTAGCCAGATTGACGATAGTGGACGAATATTTATTACTGGAAAAGGTAAAAAACAACGTTTTGTTTATCTGACACCACGAGCCAGTCATCAACTTAATCTATATTTAAGCACCCGTAATGACGATTGTCCTGCATTATTCATCCCATACTCTGGTAGAAATATAAATAGTCCCACAAGAAGAATATCCACCAACTATCTCCAGGAAAGGATTAAAAGATATAGAGAAAAATTAAAGATTAATGTTCCCACTTCAGCTCATTCTCTACGTCATGGCTTTGCAACTTATCTAGCTGAAAGTGGAGCAAATCCAGCAGCACTTCAGATTCTACTCGGTCATGAATCACTTGATACCACAACTCGTTATGTTCATGCTTCAGACAGGTATGCTGAGGACACACACCACAAATATCATCCGGTTAGTTAGAGGCAATCATAAAACGAATAGATAAACTATTATGTCAACAACAGTTGATATACTTACAGAATAATTATGGTGGGCCCGGTAGGATTCGAACCTACGACCAACCGGTTATGAGCCGGACGCTCTGCCGCTGAGCTACGGGCCCCTATTGGAGCGGGAGACGGGATTCGAACCCGCGACACCCTACTTGGAAGGCAGGAACTCTACCGCTGAGCTACTCCCGCATCAGCATCTACTATCCTAGTATTAAAGTATAGCAGTTAAAAGCCTTGTATTGTAGTAACCTTAGCTAATAATGCCAGTTCCAAGCTAAATTATAGGAGCCATCCCCTATTAGGTCAAGTTAAAGCTGTTTATTACCCAATATATATTTTATAGAACCTATAAATTTGAATATTATATGGTGATATCTTACTAAGTTAGTAAATCCCCAAATGTATTCTTGAAATAAAAAGGACGTATTATAAGCAATAATCATATATTTATTAATCTAGTCGAATCACATAGTGGAACAGTGTATGCTTAGCTAAACAACTCATAGCAGAGGTTTGATAATATGTTATTGTTGGCCATACAGGAATCACCCTGGGTACTGCCATTGTCCTGGATACAATTTTGTATCGAAAACGTTTTCGTAAAGAGTCTATACACTCATCAAGCACGATAAACGACCAACTGTCAACCAGGCTTAATTCATTGACAAAGCATATAGACATCCGAGTATTACTTATAGGCTCATTACTCCCTGATATTATAGATAAACCATTGGGTCATATAATCTTTAGCAATACGCTCTCCAATGGAAGGATTTTCTGCCACACTGCTCTCTTCCTGTTTCTTATTACCATCGCAGGAACATATTTATATAAAAGAACAAAAAGAAACTGGCTTCTTGTAATCTCATTTGGTACATTCACGCATCTCATCTTTGACCAAATGTGGCTTTGTCCACATACACTTTTCTGGCCTCTTTACGGGTTGAATTTCACTCAGGGCGATTCTAATATCCTGCTCGTTGTAAAGAACATGTTTATAGAACTAACTACTTCGCCTGTTACATACATACCTGAAATCGTTGGCGCCATTGTATTACTGATATTTTGCAGTCAATTGATAAAACTTAAGTCACTAAATAGCTTTATCCTTAAGGGAATCATTAATAGACCATTAATAGAATAATGAACTGATCAACCTATATTTATCAGGCAACTAGACTTTCTTTCTATATATTTCTCTGCAAGAAGTTTAATAATTTAAGTGTTTTAAAGTTCCCTTCATGCTTATTTCTTAAACCTCATCTATCATTCATTTTTATTATTTATATAATTCTGGCCTTTCTTGTAAGCTAACTAAGCATCTGATAACATTTTATAGCCAAATAAGAACATATAACTGATAACTATGACAATATTCTGAGCATGCTCTATTGTCCCTATGTGAAAAGTGAAGGTAATGCAGATACTAGATAAAATTCATGGTCCTGCTGATATTAAATCTCTGAATCAAAATAGTCTTAAACAACTCTCAATCGAAATCAGAAAACTAATAATAAAGCAAGTGACTGAGAATGGTGGCCACCTGGCTTCAAACCTGGGAGTGGTTGAGCTAACTATTGCGTTACATCGGGTTTTTGATAGCCCCAACGATAAACTGATATGGGATGTAGGGCACCAATGTTACGCCCACAAACTTTTAACAGGAAGAAAAGAGCTATTTCACTCATTACGCCAATATCATGGTATCTCGGGATTTACAGATAGAGATGAAAGCCCCCATGACCCCTTTGGAGCAGGACATGGTGGCACTTCTATTTCGGCAGCTCTGGGTATAGCACTGGCACGTGACCTTTCTCCTGAAAACCATCATGTTGTAACTATAATTGGTGATGGCAGCGTCACCTGCGGTATGACATACGAGGCTCTAAATCACGCAGGACACCTGGGAACAAAGCTAATTGTGGTACTAAATGACAATGGTATGGCAATCTCCCCTACAATAGGTGCAATATCTCGATACCTCAACACACTCCGCTCTAACTACCGATACGGGAATATAAAGATAAAAACAAATCGATTGCTATCTCTCTTGCCGCTTGGAAAACAGATGCATTGGGTAATCCATCGTCTAAAGGAGGGCCTAAAATCAATAATCATGCCAACGATGTTGTGGGAACAGCTTGGCTTTACTTATCTCGGTCCTGTAAATGGGCACAACATCGCTGAAATTGAAAGTGTTTTAATTAAAGCAAAGAACTATAACAAGCCTATAGTAATTCATGTGTTAACCAAAAAGGGAAAGGGGTACATCCCCGCTGAAGATAATCCGGTTAGTTTTCATGGTGTTGCACCTGTGAGAAGTGCTCCAAAGACTACTGTTTCATATAGTGAGGTTTTTGCCAGCACTACTGAGAAGCTACTGAGAAACAATAGCAGTATAGTTATTATTAGCGCAGCAATGGTTAAAGGTAACGGCCTTTCTCTTCTGGCGGAACAATTCCCTGACCGTATCTATGACACAGGGATTTCGGAACAACATGCAGTCACATTGGCTGCAGGACTTGCTACTCGCGGCTTCATACCGATTGTAGCAATATATTCAACATTCCTGCAGCGTGGTTTTGATCAGATATTGCACGACGTGTGCCTCCAGGACCTTCCAGTTATATTTGCTATTGATCGCAGTGGTATTGTAGGTTCTGACGGCAAGACTCACCAAGGCATATTTGACCTGTCTTATCTTAGCCTGATGCCCAATATGATTATTTCTTCTCCTAAGGATGAGAACGAGCTTCAACATCTACTTTATACTTCTACCGAGAGTAAACATCCCATGTCAATTCGCTATCCCAGAGGTCAAGCACTTGATGTTCCTCTTGACCATGAGTTTCACAAAATTACATTGGGCACATGGGAACTACTTAGACAAG
>JAUUZT010000013.1 GCA_030589825.1 Dehalococcoidia bacterium | reverse complement strand
TATAGTTTCTTCTTGCAAAGGTACCAATCCACGCACTCATATCCCTGTTTAACCCGTTCTTCAGCCATCTCCTGTGTATTTGGTGGAGGCACCACTACCATATCACCCGGTTTCCAGTTTGCTGGAGTGGCAACCTTATGCTTATCAGTCGTTTGCAGTGCGTCTACTATTCTCAGTATCTCCTGCATATTCCTTCCCGTGGTCAGGGGATAGTAAAGTATCGTCCTGATAATCTGTTTATCATCAATAATAAATACGCACCTGACAGTTTCAGTCTTGCTCTGTTCGGGATGAATCATACCATAGCTGGTGGAAACCTCTTTGCCAAGGTCAGCGATAATAGGAAATGGTATTTTCACCCCTGTCTTCTCCTCTACATTACGCACCCAGGCAATATGTGAAGATACACTGTCAACACTTAATCCCAGCAGTTCTACACCCCGTTTTTGTAAATCGGGATAGATTTCAGCAAAGGCAATAAACTCTGTAGTGCAAACGGGGGTGAAGTCAGCCGGGTGTGAAAAGAGCACAAGCCAGCTTTCTTTATAGTCCTCCAGTTTAAGCACTCCATCAGTGGTTACTGCCTCAAAGTCTGGCGCCTTTTCCCCTATTCTTGGAATACTAATTACCTGTTCTTTAACCTCTTCCATTTTATATCTCCTGTTTCTTTAAATTCCATCTTGTAAAGAAAATCCTGCTCAAGCAGATTTCCACAATCCATGAACGCTGCAATATTCCCTGGCGGTAACTACCCCATTACCAATATTAAAATCGGCCTCGGGTTTATCTCCAGGTTTCAGGAATATCCGGTAAACATTACCATCAGCGAGTATTTCCACCCACTCAATGTAGTGTTTTTCCTCCATTGGATGAGGCACTCCTCCAACTTTTACCTTTATTCCACTACCTGTTGTTTCAATAACAGGAACGTGTTTCTCCACTGTGGCATCTGCTGTCTTCTCTTGCAATAACTCCATTGGCTGCCCACAACAGACCAGTTCGCCCCCACCGGCATGCAGCACCTCTATAATGTTACCACAGACATTACATTTATATACTTGTTTCCTGCTTATCATATTATCCTCCTCTGTCATTTTATTATCTTAATAGATTCAGCTAAAACCATTTTCCTTATGCTTTTCTGCGATTGAGCTCGCTAGATTATCAAGTGCCTGAAAATCAGCCTCTCCCGGAAAGCCTTTGCTCAGCACTGGCTGTAGTATTTCCGCTTTCAGATTTGGAATCAGCCCGGCAAGTTGCTCAACCGTCTTACCTCCCCAACTATAGGAACCAATGATAGAAAGGAATCTGACATCAGGCCTCAGTGCATTAGCCAGTATGACAGCATAGGCTACATTAGGATGTGCCCCAGCCAGCACGGTTGGCGTACCTACAACAACTGTTGCCGCATCTACCAGCGCCATCGCCAGCTTCCCAATATCTGTTACCGTGATGTCGAACTGTTTCACGGTTACGCCCTTTTCAGCTAGAGACATGGATAGATAATTAACCATTTCCCTTGTACTACCGTGCATTGATACATAGGCTATTACGGCAGTATTTTTTGGTTCGTTAAAAGTCCAGCTATGGTATGCCTGCCTGATAAATTCCGGCTTATCATGCACAGGACCATGGCTGGGAGCAATAATATCTAACTCGTAATCTTTAAGCGTATTAAGGTTTTTCCTTATTTGCACACGGAATGGCATCATAATCTCGGCATAATATCTCTTAGCTGCCTCGTAAACCCTGGCGCCATCAGTTGCATAAAGATCAGTAGTTGCAAGGTGCGAACCGAAGAAATCACAGGAGAAAAGAGTCTTCTCCTCCTTCAGGTATGTCAGCATCGTCTCCGGCCAATGAACCCATGGGGCATGAATAAACTCCAATGTCCTGTCCCCCAGGGATATAGTTTCCCTGTCTTTGACCGTAATGAACTTCTCCGCGGGAACTCCGAGCAGGTCGATGAGCATCACCTTACATTTTTCTGTACATACTACTTTTGCTTCGGGATACTTGTTTAATACTTCAGGAATGGACCCTGAATGGTCCTGCTCCGCATGATTAGCAATGACATAATCTATCCGGCCAACTTTCAGTTGTTCCAGGTTATTAAGCAACATATCTTTAAACGGCGGGTCCACTGTATCAATGAGGGCTGTTTTCTCACTGCCCTGGACCAGATAGGAGTTATAGCTTGTGCCATCAGGCAGTGGAATAAGCGAGTCAAATAATCGTCTGTCCCAGTCAATGGCTCCCACCATGGTAATTCCTGGTTTTATACTATCCATTTTATTTCCCCCTTCCTCTTTAGTAGTCAAGTATCCTCTTTTCTCCTTCAATTGCCTTTATCCCGGTAATATCCTGCGCAACCTCCAGAGTACCCATATACGTACCTTCAGTACTTCGTACCGCAAAATATCTTATATATACTTTTTTACCTGCCATATCTATCCAGAACTCTGCTGAGTCTCTTTTCCCCTCTTTGAAATCGTCTATTATCTGATTAACTTTATGCATGCTCTGTTTGGGATGGCAACTCTGAACAGGTTTTCCAACCACCGAAACAGGCCGTTTAAATGTCCTGGTTTCATGTTTGTTCCAATATCTCACCAGGTCTTTCTCATCAACGAAAGAGATGTCAACGGGCAATGTTTCCAGGATACGTTCTAATTGTTCCGTAGTCAGGTTTTCTATCATTGACTGCTCCTTTATTTAGTCCTTAACTTTCTCAAACATGTCTTTGCCAACACCACAAACAGGGCATACCCAATCAGCTGGTATATCTTCAAAAGTTGTGCCGGGTTCAATGCCGCTGTCAGGGTCACCAAGCTCCGGGTCGTAGATATAGCTACAAACACTGCACTCATATTTTACTGCGTTAGTTAATGCCATTTTTCTCCTCCTCAATTTTATTCAATCCCAGCGAGCTGTCTTTTTTATTATTTTCCCTTGATTCCTTCCACTTTCTCTCTCCTAAACATGACCGTGCCGAGACACACCACTCAATACAGGGAGGATTTTCTTCTTTATTAATAATTTTACCGCAACTCCAACATTTTATGACATGCTCATCAGAGAACACCTGCAACTCGGCATCGCAACTAGGGCACTTATATAGTGCCATACGCAACTTTGAGCCTTTACATTTTGCCAATTTATTACTAATCCTTCCTGTTATTTGCTTAATTGAACTAATAATACAACGAGATTAAATACATGAATATGATACACATCATATAAAGGCAATATTTATTAATTATTTAACAGATTTTATACAGGAGGGAAAAACTATATTACTTCGTTTATACGCTTGGAGGGCCTTCGCTAAGCAACTTCAGCTTCGCCGAATTAAGAATAGTGATTTTACCGCGAACAGTATCTATCACTCCCATTTCCTTAAAACGTACCATAACCCTGATTGCAGTCTCTGTTGTGGTTCCTGACATTTCAGCAATTTCCTGTCGCTTGTACAGCAAATTCTGCCCGCTTTTTTCCGACAACATGAACAATATCCTGGCAATACGTTGCTCAACCCTCTCTCCAGCGATATCCTTGAACCTTTCCTGAGCCTCTCTAAGGCGTTCTCCCAGGACACTGATAATCTTTAAAGCCACTTGAGGTCTACTACCCAAAAAAGACAGGAAGTCATCCTTACTAATTTGTAATATATCAGAGTCAACAACTGCCTGTGCCGAAGCAGGATAGTGCATATTCTGGAAAACTGCTACTTCACCGAACATTTCATAGTTTCCAAAGAATGCTATGGTAAATTCCTTCCCTGTAGAGGAATGTTTGAGCACTTTTACCCTGCCATTAGCTACAATATATAAATATTTTGGGGGATCACCCTCCCAGAATATAAAGCTGCCAGCCGTATAGCTGCGCATAACAGCATGACCAGCCAGCTCTTCAATCTCATTGTCTTTCAAACAGCAGAGTATTGACGAAGCCTTAAGAATACTAACAATATTACTCAATCGAAACTCTCTCTTGTGTAGAATTCATCGACTACTAAAACCAAAATACAGATTCAACTGTTAAGTTAAAGATACAGCAGGCTGCCAACTTGTTCAAGTAATATTTGATAAATTTACAGCAAACCGGCATTAAATTAGTTATCACTTGACCCATATATCCGATATGAGATAATCTCAACATTATAAAATATAGAGCAGTTTCTATGGCTGCTGAATAAATTTTCTTGTTTACAGGAGCGTGTTATGGAGTATCGAAGATTAGGTAATACAGGTCTCAAAGTATCGGAAGTTTGCCTGGGCACAATGACCTTTGGGAAAGGAGCCAGCAGGGATGACGCAAAAAAGATGGTTGATGCTGCTCTTGATGCCGGTGTAAATTTTTTCGACACGGCTGATTCTTATGGAGGAAGTGAGTCGGAGGCTTTCCTTGGACGCGCACTTAAAGACCGCAGGAGAGATGTGGTTGTTGCTACCAAGTTCTTCAATCCGATGGGCAAAGGTCCAAACGATTCTGGAATGTCACGTGTCCATATCATGAACGCTATGGAGGACAGTTTAAGCCGCCTGCAGATGGACCATGTAGATATATACTACATCCATCACGTTGATGAGCAAACCCCCCTGGATGAAATGCTGAGAGCAATGGATGACCTTGTTCGCCAGGGAAAAACAAGGTATATTGCCTGCAGTAACTACGAGGCATGGAGACTTGCCGAGGCACTGCGGATAAGCGACATAAATAAACTTGCCCGCTTCAAATGCTATCAGCCTCAATACAGCCTTGTTGTACGAGATATTGAAGAGGAACTTGTCCCGATGTGCCAGATTAACGGTATGGGCGTGGTTGTATGGAGTCCGCTGGCTGGTGGCTTTCTTTCAGGAAAATATCAGCCCGGTCAACGAAGGCTCTCAGGATCGCGTTCAGATGAATCCTGGTCATTCCCCGATAACTACTTCGCCGAAAATGCCGACGAGACACTCAGTGAACTGCTCAAAACCGCCGGTAACTTGGGGAGGAGTCCTGCACAGGTAGCCCTCCGCTGGGTGCTTGAACAACCGTCAATCACCTCTGTGATAGTCGGTGCACGTAATATGAGTCAACTCCAAGACAACCTGAAAGCCAGTGGTTGGAATATGGAAACTGAAGCGCTTCGTCGTTTAACCGATATATCACGCCTTAAGGAGCGTTATCCGAAGTCAATGGAAAAGCAGATGCGCGACCGCAGGGATAATGCAGTGCAAATGCCATCTCTGTAGACTGCAACTACGTTTGATGTTCCTGGCACGACGGTCTTACAGG
Organism: Dehalococcoidia bacterium; assembly: GCA_030589825.1. Taxonomy (GTDB): domain Bacteria; phylum Chloroflexota; class Dehalococcoidia; order GIF9; family AB-539-J10; genus JAUUZT01. The sequence goes on along the minus strand of JAUUZT010000013.1, from coordinate 5,041 downwards.
ACAAAAACATAGGCAATAGTCATAAGCAGAATATAGACCGTGATGACGTGATACCAGTGGCCCACCATCTTATGCATTCGGAAAGGCGCCACATGCAAAAATGATAACACCACTATTACACTATAGAGTAGAGCTACAAAGACATTATGGCTTAAAATGCCTTCCAGCACGAAAACCAGTGCCACCACCAGGGCGACGACATCCATTGACAGTCCTTTGATGGTGCCATCATCGTCAACCCTAAAAATATTGAAATAAGAAAATCTAACGACGCCTGACGCAATTAACAGCAATGCTCCAGGGAAGAACCACAGGCTGTACCCCCCATAACTCAACAGTATAATAGCCGGACAAACGCCCATAGTTATTAAGTCCACGAAAGCATCCATGTTAGCACCGAATGTTTTACAGGCATCGCTTCTACCCTGAGTCCGACGGGCAACAACCCCATCATACCAATCCAACAGTACAGCCCAGAGCATCGCCACTACTGCCATCTGGAAATTCGCCAGGAGCGCAAGATATATACCAATAACCCCACAACATAATCCTGCCAGTGTCATCATATTGGGAACATCTTTCATGAAAGATAGTATGGAGGGCTCATTATTCTTCCTGTTTGCGGTAGTATGTGTTATGTCAAGTTTCCGTGAACCTCTTTGTAACTTTTTCCTGGAACTGCTCATATAACCGCCATCTCTCTGACAAGGATACTCCTCATAGCATTTACAACTCTGTAATTCTCAATCCCTGTACGGCTGGCGATACGCAGGTACCTGTCTGCCTCCGGAAGCATCTTCCCCGCACAGTGTTTAACGAATATGTCGTATTTTGTAAATAATCTACGGGTAATTTCAGGGCCGGACATCGAATTATCAGGTAGACGGCAAAAAACAAAGTTTGCCTCTGGTTTATAGGTTATCATTCCCGGAATAGAGGACAGGTTTCGATAGAGATTATCCCTATCATTCTGAACTTTTCGGCAACTTTCTTTAAACTCTCCACGATAACGGAGAAGCTGCCGCAGGAAAGCCTCTGCGAAGCCATTTACATTCCAGATGGGCAATTCCCTATTTACTGCTCTGACAAATGGCTTGTTTGCGCTAAGTAAATAGCCCAGGCGCAATCCACAAATGCCATATGCCTTGCTCATACTTTTTATAATGGCAAGATTATCATGCCGGGAAAGCTCATTTTCCATGGTTAGCAGGTCTTTATCTTCAGCAAAATCGATAAACGATTCGTCAACAAGAAGCATACAATTCTGCCGGGCCAGTTTTTCCGCAAGGCGCAACAGGTCATGCTTTGAAACTATAAGGGAGGTCGGATTGTTTGGCGTTACCACAACTGCCATGTCAGCATTACAGCGAAAGGCTTCTGCGGCAAATTCATCTACATCAAGTTCAAAAGAGGGAGCATCGAGAGCGAAGGTTGCCACTTTTCCTTCTGGGGCTGCATTTACATACTCATTGAAAGACGGCACTGGAATTATTAATTTATTAAAAAGGCGCCCTGAAAGTATTTTAATAATCTCGGAGGCGCCATTACCGACAACAATCCGCTGTGCGGGTTGATTGATTAAAAGTCCCATGACACTGGCGAGGTCGTCCTGCCCTGCCGGATAATTCTGTAACAGGTCATAGACATTATTTTTCATGTAAGAAAGGACCTCTCCCGGAGGGAAATATAGATTGTATAGATATAAATGGTCAGCGAATCCATATCGCCAGTAGCCGCCATGCTCGTGGGAGACAATTTCATAGCGCTCATCCGGAGACAGAAACATGTATTCCGTAGCTAACCGGTCGTTTTCATCGTCTATTTCATTCCATTTGATATCATCACAGACCAGTGCTTTCATAGCATACTGTTTAGTGCTGACAGTATCATGAATAATAGTTTCGTAATACTGGTTAACATCGCCAGCACCAACAAAGGCTTCCAGCCGGGGAACAAACTGCTCACGAAGGAAATCGTGTTGCAGCAGGTAGATGTTAATAGTTTTAAGTACTTTAGAATAGTCAAAATCAGGGCCCTGACGGCGTCCATCTATTAATTCAGCGATGTTTTCATCATCGTCAAGGTTAACCACAGTACCGGACATCCACGGTTGATGCCTGGCAACAGCCGCAACGCTACAGCTTCCATACAATAGCATACGGTCAAGCAGCAACCGCTCAAAGAACACATCAGCCTCCAGCAACAGAATATCTTCGGTCATATGTTCACGGGCAAGCCATAGAGAATATATATTATTGGTCGTCGCGTAACGGTCGGATTCTATATAAGTGATACGCATACCGTTGAAAGATGACCCAACCATATCATAGATTTTTTCCTTCAAGTATCCTACAACTATTACGGTTTCCTCTATGCCTGACTCACACAGATTAACAAGCGTGTTAACGAGAATCGGCACACCATTTACTGGTGCAAGGCATTTTGAGCTGTGCTCGGTAAAGGAACCCATACGACTGCCGATTCCGGCAGCCAGGATGATTGCTTTTCTTACAGGGGTAAATTGTGTGGTTTTCCAAGAATTGAATTTGTCATTCTTACGAATATGTTCCTCCTTTTGTGGCGGGAAACAAGTACACCGTATTTGCATAATATAATAATCACGCTGGGGCTTGTTTCAATGGGACATCCAGAAAGATACGAGCTTACAAACTGCGAACACGGATGATATGTTCACAGCACAATGCAAGTAAGCTACAAATAAATATTGATCATAATATCTCAATCCATTATAAAGATATTTCCAGAAATATCAAGCAATATCATCCAAATTTTATATATATTTTTCTAAATCCGCCTTATGGATACGATGGATTTTAGAAAATAAAATAAAAGGCCTGCATTATGTCATGAAACTATTTACGGTCTTATAAACTGAATTTTTGGATAAAATTGGATTAGAGGTACTGCATAAAGCGATAGACTGTGCAACAAAAAAACAGGGAAATTGAAAGTCGAGTATCGAAGTTTACTCGTATCCTGTTGTTACCTGGGTTACATTGCCGTATTCGTCACAAATATATGTACCCTTTGTTTTGCTTAAAAGCATATAATTGATATCAGGATCGCCATCGCCATCAAAATCGTGACAATTCAGTACATAGCCCATCCCTACGACGCCATGTCTCGTACTGGTATCTGGAAAACGGTGCATATCGTTAATAGCAGTCGTGACCGGATTTGCCAGTGACGTCAGTTTATTATTCTTCATCATAAACTTTACCGCAGACTGAATTTCAAGTAACTCTTCCAGCGCCGATTGTTCTGGATCAACAGTTGAGGTTGCATCAGAACTAGCTGGAGCAAGTGATGTCGGGGCAGGTGTAATTGCAGGACTGATTGCTGGTTCTGGAATTAAATCATCTGCTGAGATGTTTGGGTCAAGAGGATTTGGGTCATGAGGGTCCCAATATCCATCATTATCAGTATCAACGTTGTTTGGATCAGTCCCTGCGGCCTTCTCTTGAGCATTAGTCCACCCATCACCATCTGAATCCAGCTGCGAATCAATCTCTTCTAAATACTCACATGAAGTAGTCCCCAGCAATAAGCACAGAAACATAACAGCAATCCCCAAAATCCAACGCCTTTTCATCGCTAACTATCTCCACTGGTATCGTCTTTTAAACAAGCAATACAAATCATTCTATCACTATTCATCTACTGACTGGTGACCAATCAAACTTGTGAGAATTTAATTTTCTCTCTTTAAAATGCATGATATATCATCCAGTGGTATAGAACAACTTCTATCTTGAGCGCAAATAGCGAAATCCTGAACTCAGCCTCACCTAACACTGCGCAATGAATGTACGATATATTTTGTCAGATTATTCATTCCAAATAAGGGAAAAATATGCTTGGCTGGAGACATTTCATTTATTGACAAATAAAACTTCATTGAGCCATATTTCTTGGTTAGCAATGTGAATTCTTATATATCATAAAAGTGGTATTTGTGCTTCTTATAAAATCAGGCCCATATGCTAAGAAAACCGCAAATGATGCTACAATCCCTTTACGGAGGTTTGCACAACACAATATGAACAAGATGAAAGCTGAAAGTTGGACATTATGGTCTAATAGCGAATTCGAGGTTTTCACACCATTCAATCCTCATACCTCAACCGAAGAAGGTTTACATGTCATAATTGTACCAAAAGTTACGGTTGATTCTGCGCTGGTTGATGAAAATTTGAGCGTGGAGACATTCAGATTTGCCATCAAAGTCGCCAGGGCAATGGAAGAATTAAAAATGGCTCCCTGGTTCAACATCCAGTCAAACGGGAACTGGGGTTTATTACCAGGAAAAACTCCATGGTTTCACGTTCATATTTATGGCAGACGGAAGGGGAAAACGTGGTGCATGCCGGTACAGATTCCTCTAGCACCAGGGACTTACCATAATAAACCGATGACAGAACGAGAGCGTAAAGACCTTTCGGAGGCCTTGAAAAAATATTTATAGTCGTTGCCGGGCTTCCCAGCTCTGGTCAGAAACAAGCAATAAAGTTTTGCATGCTAATTAACCTCACAAGCAAATCACTATCCTCCATGCTATAATTCGCCAGTCATCATCGTTCAACGTAAATGAAATTGTTCTGCCTGCTTCAGCCTGTTCATTCAATCTCACATAGAAAGAGTCCTTATTTTTTCAACTGGACTGACAGGATTAGGAGTGGAAGCACTGGCAGTGATGTAACTTATGACAGAAAAGTAAAGCAAGGCTGAATATATGAAAGACCTGACTAAAAAATCATCAAAAGTATTTTATGGCTGGTGGATTGTTGGCGCATGTTTCTTCCTTTCTCTATATATGGGTGGGACTTTTATCCTCGGCTTTACTGCCTTTTTCGAGCCAATAGCGAATGAGTTTGGCTGGAGCTACACACAGGTTTCATTTGCTGCATCGCTGCGGGGCGCGAATATGGGGCTTCTTGCCCCCCTCATGGGGTTCCTTGTCGACCGCTGGGGTCCAAGAAAGCTGATACTTGGTGGAATTATTCTCCTTGGGATTGCTTTA
>JAUUZT010000109.1 GCA_030589825.1 Dehalococcoidia bacterium | reverse complement strand
TCAAGTCCACAGGTAGTGAAGGCATCAAGCCAATTCTGGTAATTGAAATGGTCATTCCAGGCATCAAAGCGGCATCCCGATAGCCATGCGTTGTAAATAACTTTACCTAAACGACGGTCGCCGCGAGACAGGGCTGCCTCGACCATGCTGTTGTTTATAGCAGCCCAGGAGAAGCCTACATTTAAATGTCGCAGCCCTCGTTTTAGAAGATCTCGTTTGGAGAAGAGGCTCTCTTTTGTATCCTGTGCTACCCACTGGAAGGGGGTGTGAGATTTTGGAATGAATACAGCTGCGCTGATTTGCAGTCTGAACTTTCTATCAATACTACGCACCTTTGCTATCAAGTCAACGATACTTTTTACGTCATCTTCGCTTTCATCGGGTAACCCCAGCATGAAATATAATTTAAACTTTGTCCACCCTCTATTTACGGCAGTGGAGATAGTATCTAACAGCATTTCCTCTGAAATGTTCTTGTTAATTATGCGCCTCATCTTTTCATTCCCTACTTCAGGGGCGAAAGTCAATGTAAGTTTGTGGCGTGAAGGTAATATGCTCATCAGGTTGATAGTATTTGTATCGAGGCGAAGGCTGGGCAAGGAAAAGGTAAGGTTCTTTCCCCAGTACTGATGAGATAACCTGGTTATAAGCTCGGTGATATCGGTGTAATCACCGGAACTGAGGGAAAGCAGGGATATCTCTTTATAGCCACAGTTTTGTTCTATGTTATTTACTGCGTCTTCTATCTCCTGTAAGGGGCGCTCTCTGACGGGACGATAAATCATTCCTGCCTGGCAGAAGCGGCAGCCACGGGTACACCCACGTTGTATCTCGATGTTGGCATGGTCATGCACTGTCTCAATATAAGGTACTATTGGGCTGGTTACGGGCGGAGGCAGCTTGCTCAATATTCTACGCTGGATTAAGGGATTAGCACCGGCTGCTGTCGGGTAGAATTCTTGTAGAGTGCCATCCTCTTTGTATTTAACCTGATAGAAGGATGGTATATATATTCCTTTGATACTGGCTGCTTGTAATAGTAGTTCTTCCCTTTTCCCTTATGTGCCAGGAGTACTTCCAGCAGTTCGAGTATCACCTCTTCCCCTTCGCCGATGACAAACAGGTCTATGAAGTCTGCCATTGGTTCGGGATTTAATGCGCAGCCACCTCCAGCGATTATAAGCGGGAAAGAGTCATTTCTCTGGGATTTCAGAGGGGGGATTTGTGCCAAATCCAGGATGTTCAACACGTTGGTATAGGTGAGTTCGTAACCGAGGGAAAAGCCGATAATATCGAAGTCATACAGTGGACGTTTGGATTCCAGGCTGAAGAGAGGAACCCCATGCTCACGGAGTTTCGCCTCCATATCCAGCCATGGGGCATAGACCCTCTCGGCGAGAACGCCGGGCTGTGAATTCAGCAGGTTATATAAAATAGGCAGAGCCAGATTTGAAGCACCAAGCTCATATGTTTCAGGATAACATAAGGCAGCCCTGAAAGGAGTCTGTCCCCAGTCTTTAACGATGCTGTTCCATTCACCCCCTGTATAACGTGCAGGTTTAGAAACCTGGTTTAAAAGGGGGTCGAGGTTATTCATGTTGTTTGTCACAGGCCATTATAACGGCTTATAGGCTTACTCTTCAAAGCAGAGGACAGATTGAATGTATTTAGAAGAGCTAAGCTGGGAGTTGTTCCAAGGGTTTGGCAGTAATATTATTTATGGGTAGCTATTAAGATTGACGAAGAGGATAAATTACGTTAACCTATAAAGATAACAGGTTAACGATATGAAATCAGCTATATTAAATTTATTGCGTGATGAAGGAGAAGAGGTCTCAGGGGAAGTATTGAGTAAGGAACTTGGCACCTCCAGGGTCTCAGTCTGGAAACATATCAACGGTTTGAGAGAGGCTGGTTATGTAATAGAGGCTTCTTCCAGAGGGTATCGGTTGACGTCTTCTCCTGATTTACTGTTGGGATGGGAGTTTCCTGAACGGGGAAAGAAATTTCAGCATTTTACTACTGTCGATTCTACTATGGATGTTGCTCGGGTATTGGCGGATGGAGGGGCTGAAGGGGGAACTGTAGTGGTGGCTGAATCTCAAAACAGAGGGAGAGGGCGCTTGAGCAGAGAGTGGTTTTCTCCTCGAGGGGGGATTTACTTTACCCTTATATTAAGGCCAGAGATTGCACCTGCATATGCACCAAGGATGAATTTAATGGCATCGGTTGCTGTAGCCAGGACGTTGAGAAATCTTCTGGGCCTGGATGCCAGGTTGAAATGGCCCAACGATGTTTTAATTGAAGGGAGAAAAGTGTGTGGCATATTGGCGGAGATGGGAGCCGAAATGGATGCAGTAAAGTTCATAAATATAGGAGTGGGTATTAATGCCAATCTCTCCATTGCCAGATATGGAGAGAAAGCAGCTTCATTGAAGGACTTTAAAGGCACCCAGGTTTCCCGAAAGGATATTTTAAACTCGCTATTGGAGGAAATGTTTCGGCAGCAGTCTTTGTTAACAACGGGAGATCTGCTCGAAGAGTGGAAAAGCCTTTCAGCTACGTTGAATCGAGAGGTAAGGATTGAAACTATAGGAGGAGAGATAGCAGGGAGAGCGGTGGATATTGATAGTAACGGAGCCCTGGTTATTAAGGGAAAGGATGGTTCTTTGAGAACCGCTTTTGCTGGGGATTGTTTTCATCTTTAAGAGAAATCAAGTACAGTGCAGCAATTAATTATTGTTAGTATTTATTTCATTGTACTGCTGGGAGTGGGTTGGTGGAGCAGGAGCAGGGTGAAAAGCAGGGATGGATTTTTCGTTGCAGGTCGTAGAGGAACTACTTTACTGGTTACAGGTTCCATGCTGGCGACCGTTGCAGGCGGGTCTGCAACGGTGGGAGTGGCAGGGTTGGGTTTTGAGCAAGGGTTGACTGGAGCCTGGTGGCTTTTGGTAGGGTGTGTTGGGCTCTCAATACTTGGGTTCTTCTTTTCTGCCAGGGTTAGAAGGCTTGCCCTCTATTCTCTACCAGAGCTGGTGGGCAGGCAATATGGGGAGCGGGTGGCTATGGCAGCAGCAGTGCTCATTGTTGTTGCCTGGACAGGGGTGGTGGCAGGACAAATAGTAGCTGCAGGGAAGGTACTGGCTATTTTGGGGATGGGAACGGCTTCCTCCTGGATGATCATCTTCACAGTAATCCTGATAACTTATGCCGTATTGGGAGGGCAACTGTCTATACTGCTAACAGATGTATTTCAGGCAGTCATGCTTTTTATTGGAATATCTCTGGCGGTCGTGCTGGTATTATCACAAATAGGGGGAATAAATGAGTTGCGGGGTTCTCTTCCTGGAGAATATTTTTCTTTTCCGTTGAACTCCCAGTTTGGCTGGAAGAATTTGATTTCGCTCCTGGTGTTGGTGGGGACGACTTATGTGGTAGGCCCGGATATGTATACGCGACTTTTTTGCAGTAGAAATGAGAGTACTGCTCGAAATTCGACACTGCTGTCGGCCTCTATGCTATTACCGCTGGCATTTGGTATAGTTTTAATTGGCATGGGGGCAAGGGTGCTGTATCCATGGATTCCTGCCGAGCAAGCCTTTCCACAGGTGATAAGGGAAATAACCTCGCCGGTATTAAGTGGCTTGATTATTGCAGCTTTGTTAGCTGCTCTCATGTCATCGGCAGACACTTGTCTTCTCAGTCAGAGCATCATTTTAACGGAGGATATAATAAAACGAATACGTCCAGCGATTGACGAGAGGAAAACCGTATTGCTCGCTCGAATTAACCTTGTTGTGCTTGGATTTCTGGCGTTAGGTATGGCACTGGTTCTAAAAGGGGTTATTACCTCTCTTCTATTTGCCTATACTGTCTTTAGTAGTGGCCTGGCAGTACCAGTTATCGCAGGCTTCTTTCGGGAGAAGCTTAAGCTGACTTCTACAGCAGCTTTAGCAGCATTGATAACGGGAGGGATGGTAGGGTTGATTGGGAAGATTCCAGGAATAGAGGTTCCTTTTAAGGAGGACATGGGGCTTATCGGAGTAGCGACAAGTGCAACAGTTCTTTTCTTACTGAGTTTCGTTACCAGGGGGGACGAAGTGGCAGAAGGTAGGGGGTAGGGTACATTACAGGACCATGATTCGTGTATAATAACGAATTATCATGATGGGTTCCACCGGAATTGTTTGTAACGGAAGAAAGAAACAGAGACCATGGTTTGTGTTGTGGTGCTATCAGCGTAGTTCAGAGGGGTTGTTTGCGTGAACGTTGGGGATGATATGGAAAAGCAACTGTCCCCTTTGCTAGTTGTTCTTTCTGG
>JAUUZT010000169.1 GCA_030589825.1 Dehalococcoidia bacterium | reverse complement strand
GGCATGAAATCATGCCCTAAAGTATACATCTTGAGTAAAGGTGTAAGCCCGGCTACATCCCCAAAATCATAGGCATATGGCCCCTTAGTCAAGGTAGGGCAGCTAGCGGGTTCCACATTGATAATTCGTAAATCTGGCTTTGTCCCATCGATCTTGTCCTTGACAAAAGGCAGAAATAGTCCGGCGAAATTAGACCCTCCTCCAATACAACCCACGATAATATCGGGATATTCTCCTGCCTCTTCCATGAGTTTCTTTGTTTCGAGACCATTTATAGTTTGATGCAACATCACATGGTTAAGCACACTACCCAAGGCATAATGAGTGTCGCTCCGAGACATAGCCTCTTCCACAGCCTCGCTGATAGCCAGTCCAAGACTACCAGAACAATTAGGGTCTTGCGCCAATATATCTCGTCCTGCCTTGGTATCTGTACTGGGGCTTGATATACATTTGCCACCCCATACCTCCATCATAATACGCCGATACGGTTTCTGCTCATAGCTAATTTTCACCATATAGACCTTAATCTCAATCCCAAAACATGCACCGGCAAATGATAGTGCACTCCCCCATTGCCCTGCTCCTGTCTCAGTGGTAATACGTTTTATTCCTTCTTGTTTATTGTAGTAAGCTTGAGCAACAGCGGTATTAGGCTTATGGCTACCAGGAGGGCTAGACCCCTCATATTTATAGAATATTTTTGCTGGTGTATCAAGAGCTTTCTCTAGTCTGTATGCCCGATATAGAGTTGTTGGTCTCCACAATTTGTAAATATCCAGTACCTCATCAGGAATTTCTATCCATCGTTCCGTACTTACTTCTTGCTTAATTAATTCCATAGGAAATAAGGGTGCTAAATCCGCAGGTCCTATTGGCTTACCCGTAGCCGGGTGTAAAGGTGGCGAAAGAGGTTCAGGCAAATCTGCCTGTATGTTATACCAATGTTTAGGCATATCTTTTTCATCTAAAATAAACTTCGTTCTTTTATCCATGTACAATCTCCTTTATTTACTAGACTACAAATCGCTTGTTATTTTTTACCTTTATTCTTCAAAGACGGCTGGCCGCCGCCAGAGCCACAATTTAATAATCATCTCCAATACCTCCATATATATAAAAAAGCCTCTCTCCCCAAGGGGCGAGAGGCTTTTACCTTCGCGGTGCCACCCTTCTTAGCCAGTTAACTTACAAGACATATATTAACTGACCATCTCTGTTTCAGATACTGAGGGGTACCATTTACATCCCTCAAAATCCTGAGCCTTTAACGATGCTCTTACCGTCTAAACCTACTAAGGTATCTATACCTTTTCAGCCAGCAGCTCCCAGGTCCATTCCAGCTCTGCGCAAGTATCGGCTCTCAGCTTACCCGACTCTCTGAACTCCGCCTCTAACTGTACTACTCCTGTTCTCAGCCTTTATCCTTATTAAGTTAAAACAGCATTCTATAGATAGAGCGTGAATTTGTCAAATCCAGTAAAGCCTGCCGTAAATGAACTATTACTTTTTGTAATTTGCCCCATCTAGCACAATAGATTCCAACTGCGTTAAATCGGCCAGAGAATCTACAGAATCGCCCCCTTCCCTGTCAAGATAGAAAGCGTTTATACCAACTTCACGAGGATTAATGAAATCAGTATTCCAATTATCTCCAACATGGACAATACTATCAGGTTCAACATGCATTGTCTGACAAACCTGACTGTAAAAATAAGGTGTTTTCAACTGTTTATACTGGGAAGTAGCAGAAAATATTCGAGTAAAATAATGGTCTACATCCTTCAATATGTACGCCAGGAGATATAATGGCACCGTGGAGGCAACCGTAAGTATAAAATGGGCCGCTAATGATGAAAGAACTTCCGAAACCTCAGAATAGTATGATATTTTATCCACGCAACTTCGTATTATTGGTTCTGGATTCCCTAACTGGAAATGATTACACCAATACCCTGCATCGTACCATTCCATTCCCTGAAAACCGATTTTCTCAAACTCTTCCGTTGTGGTCTTTCGCGCTTGTTCAGCGCTAATGCCATATTTTTGAGCATATCGAAGAGGAATGGCCTCATGCCAGAGTACTTCACTGAATTCATGCGATACCAGTGTCCCCTCAACATCAAAGGATATAATTTTAATCTTATTCATCTGGCTGGCTAATATACCATAGTCCTAAAACGAAAGTACATACCTGAAAATCCCCTGACAATTGTAGTTATCCCTTCATTAAGCAAGCCTTTTAACCATATAGTTACCATCTAAATGATAGCCAAGTGAGCGATAGTAGACCCTAACCCCAATACCACTCAATACATCAATTTTATCGCAATAAAATTCTTCCCTTGCGATTTTCTCCGCTTCTCTGATCAATTTTGCACCCAGCCCCCTATGTTGTGGGGCATTATCACGTCTCTCCTCCAAAACAAGTTCAGGGCCAAAAACATGCAGTTCTCTAATTATAGCCATTTCTCCATTGTCTATGGAGGATTTAATCCTCAATCTTAATAAACCAAACAAAGTTTCATTCATATCCTCAAAGGATAAAAATATTTCTCTACCACCCTCTGTTTCATAATCTAGCCTTGTCAATTGAGGTACTCCCATAGTCCAGCCATCCCTAAGCCTATGGCCATATTCCCGACATCTGATACAGCGACAGCGTACACCAATCCCATCCATCCGTTTTTTTATGGTTCCTCTAAGTCCCAAATCCTTACTCCCCGCGATAATAAATTTCACAGGGATATCTCGCATCAATCGAGGAATTCTCACATACTTGGGGATTATCTTTTTTATCTCCATAAGCAAGTTTGTCATCTGCTCATCTGTATAAGGTTTATAACGACCATCCCGATACCACGCTGCTAATTCACTCTCAGCAACCACCAGAGTAGGATACAGTTTGACACCGTCAGGGCGAAAGTTTTCATCATCGAATAATATCTGTGATAGTTCTAAATCATGTTCCGGAGTTGAGCCCGGTAGTCCAGGCATCCAGTGGTAGTAAACCTTAAAACCATAATCCCTTAATAACCTGGTAGCAGTTACAGCTTCAGCCACTCCATGTCCTCTCCTCGTTAACTGATGGACCTCATCATCCAAAGTCTGCACTCCAAGCTCAACTCTGGTAGTCCCAAAATCAAGCATATTCTTAATCTCTTTTTCCCCACACCAGTCAGGCCTGGTCTCAATGCACAGTCCTACACAGCGATGTTCAGCGACTTCATTCTTTTTTTTGGCTTCGTTAAGATCAATAGAGACAACACCGTTAAGTCCATCATAACAAGCCTTAACAATTTGATACTGGTAATCAAGCGGTTAAGCTAAAAAAGTGCCTCCCAT
>JAUUZT010000207.1 GCA_030589825.1 Dehalococcoidia bacterium | reverse complement strand
TTCGCAAGCCTGCTATACAGAATTAGCCTTGTGCTTAAGCTAGCTACAAATTCTTCAGGAATGTAGGCAGCTAGAGGCAAAGCTACACTAGGTAATGGTGCCTCATTAGCCTTTTTAATAGAAATTAAATTATCTGATGATTGTGTTGACTTTATTTCCTCAACAGCAGTAGCTAACATCTGACAATATAATTCGAAGCCTATTGCAGCTATATGTCCACTTTGTTTAACTCCAAGCATATTTCCAGCACCGCGAATTTCGAGATCTTTCATGGCAATGGCAAACCCACCCCCGAGTTCTGTGGCTTCGTAAATCGTTCTGAGTCTTTTATATGCTTGTTGCGACAGTTCTTTATCCTTTGAATAAAGAAAATAGGCATATGCTTGATTAGCACCTCGCCCTATACGCCCTCTAAGTTGATAGAGTTGAGCTAGTCCAAATCTATCAGCCTGGTCAATAATCAATGTATTAGTGTTTGGCATATCTAATCCGAGTTGGATAATGGTGGTGGTGACCAGGACATCACACTTGCCAGCAGCAAAATCAGCAACAATATTTTCCAGTTTTCCTTCGGGCATTTGGCCGTGCGCTATATCTATTGTTGCTTCAGGGATAAGCGTCTTTAACTTGTTAGCTACAATAGCTATATCTTGAACTCGGTTATGAACATAAAAAACCTGTCCATTTCTTTCAATCTCTCGTAGTATAGCCTGACGAATTAGAGTCTCATTATAGGGGTCAATATATGATTTAATTGCCAGGCGTTCTTCGGGGGCCGTTTCCATGATGCTAATATCCTTGATACCAGTTAGAGACATATGAAGTGTACGAGGAATAGGTGTGGCACTCAAAGCTAGTACGTCAACCTCTTTCCTTATTTGTTTTAGCTTCTCCTTTTGTAATACACCGAAACGTTGTTCTTCATCTATTATTACCAATCCCAGATCCTTGAAGGAGATATTCTTTTGTAACAGTCGATGGGTACCAATGCATATATCTATGCTACCTTTGGCTAAGCCTTCAATGGTTTTCTTACTTCTATCAGGGGAGCAAAACCGACTAAGCACCTCTATATTTATAGGGAAAGCCTGTAGTCTTTGGCTAAAGGTCTTATAATGCTGTTGGGCAAGAACAGTGGTGGGAACTAGTACGGCTACCTGTTTATTATCCATCACTGCTTTAAAAGAGGCACGAAGAGCTACTTCTGTTTTACCGTAACCAACGTCTCCGCAAATTAGACGGTCCATAGGCTTACTTTTCTCCATATCCTCTTTAACAGCAGATATCGCATCCGCTTGGTCAGGGGTTTCTAAATATGAAAATGATGCTTCCATTTCGTGTTGCCATAATACATCTGGTGAATAAGCAAAACCTTGTACTGATTCTCTTGCAGCGTAAAGGACAAGCAATTCCTGGGCCATATCGGCTACAGATTCCTTGATTTTTTTCTTGGTTCTGCACCATTCTTGAGTTCCCAACCTGTTCAAAATTGGTTTCTGCCCACCGGATCCAATGTAATGACTTATACGACCTATCTGGTATGTAGGTACGTAGAGCTTGCCAGTGGCAGCATATTCTAAGATAAGATATTCCTGTTCTTTGCCATCTGTAAACATTCTTGTTAGTCCACCAAATTGTGCAATACCATGATCAATATGAACTACATAGTCACCTGGATTTAACTGAGGAATTATCCATCGATGTCCAGAAACTGTTTTCTTGTGAATTCTTCTTTTTTTTATGAAACCAAAAAGCTCAGCATCAGTAAGTATTGTCAGATATTTATTTATGGACCATCCTTGTTCTAATGAACCTTGAACCAATGTAATGGAAGAATGAGGAGGTACCATTTCCAACTGTAAAATTGGAGAAGTATGCAGGTTTCTCTCTCCCAATAACTCAGAAAGCCTTTTAGTTTGCTGACTGATTATAATAATCCGTTGTCCTTGATCGATTGATTTTTTAGCTGTATTGAGAAATAACGCCAGATTATTACCATAACTCGGAGCAGAAATAAATTGCATGGTTACGTTGTTGTTTTCACTAGAGTGCCAGGATTGTAGGATTAGTTTCTTAAAAAGATCAAATTCCTCATTTATGGTATTCCAGTCAAAGTATGGAGAAGGGAAATTTTTAGGTAAGTTACCTTCTTTTAGTTTTGTATCTCTTGATGTACTAGCTTCTTTGTTCAATCTTTCTATAGTTGTTTGTATTTCGTTGGGATTGTCGAGGATAATGAGGGTCTCTTCTGGTAGATAATGAAAAATGTTTCCATGATTAAATATCGAAAAATAGAATGCAGCGTGAGGGAACCATTGCTTTTGTTTCAACTTAGCCAGATCATCTTCAATACGTTGTCTGCATTCAGGGAGACAATTTTCCAGTTCTAATATGTTTGGCTCTATTTTATTTGCAATGTGAGATAAAATAGCTTCTTTAGCAGGGCTTATTAGCAATGAAGAGATAATATTTGTCGAACATTGATTGTCAGGATTAAATGCTCTTAAACTTTCAATTTTATTTCCTATAAACTCAATCCGTACCGGAAATTCACTGCAAGCAGGATAAATATCGATAATACCTCCTCGTCTACTCATTTCGCCCGGCTCCATAACAGAGTCTTCCCTTTCATATCCCATATCCTGACATTTAATTAATAGATCAATCGGTTTGATTGTCAATCCAGGCTTTAAAACGTGGCAGCAAGAGTTGAAATTGTCAGGGATAACTGTCTTGCTGATTGCGGCTAATGTAGAACTAACTACAAGGGGAGGATGTTGATCTTGCTTTTCTGCTGGTGCTGAAATTTGTCTATTAGGATAATGTTTTTGTTGTTGTTTGTATAGATTTAAAGCAGATAATGTTTTCAGTCTTTCTTGGGTGGTATTATTGGAGTAATAGGAATAGTATTCATATGGAGA
>JAUUZT010000017.1 GCA_030589825.1 Dehalococcoidia bacterium | reverse complement strand
GGTGTCGTTGACCGACATTATATCCTGGACAACTTCTATCTTAGTCATTCTACCTCCAAGTCCTTAATATAAAATTCCTGTCCACCTATAACTTCCATGCTTTGACTTTGGCAACTAGGGCATGTCCAAAGCATTCCTTCTGGAGATGCTATGGTTGAACAATTACGGCAACGGAACTTGGCTGGAATAATATCGAAATCAAGCTTTGCCCTCTCAGCGATAGTATCCTTACTTAGTGATTCAAAATAGAAATCGATACAATCAGGTACAAAACCTGATAATTCACCGATGACTATACTAATTTTAAGTATCTTGCTTGCTTGTACTTCCGCTGCTTTAGCCAATGCGATATTGACAATGTTTTCAGTTACTCCCAATTCATGCATTTTTTATATATACGATAATGTTATAGTATTATAGCATGAGGGAGATGATTCTGGCTGTTGGTAATACCATGAACGGTGATGATGGTATAAGCTCCTATATTGTGGAGAAGGTTAATAAATCTGTTAATAAAGCGGATGGTGAAGCTAATAATTCTACAAATAGCTTAAAAGGGCGAGAGAAAATAGCTATAGATTGTGGTACTATTCCGGAGAACTACACCTCTGTTATTCGAAAATATAAGCCAGATATACTGATATTGGTAGATGCGGCTGAAATGGGATTAACACCTGGCTCATATCGTATTATAGCACCAGAACGTATAGGAGTCATGACTATTTCGACACATAGTATGCCGCTTTCTTTATTCGTGTCGTATGTAAAACAGTTTTGTAAAAAAGTGTTATTGCTCGGGGTTCAACCTAAGAAAATGGAATTTGATACAGAATTAACCGCTGAGCTTCGTAAAGCTGGAGATGAAATAGCATTAATAATCGCAAATGGTACACTCAGCGAGATAAAGCATTTTAAATAATAGGATCCTGTATAAACAGGATTAATGAGTAACTATTAAATCATCCGCAAACTTATCATAATTGGAAAGCATGAACTCGCTGGTCATGGACAAACAATTTGAAGGGCATATGTCATTGCACTGGCTGCAGAAACAACATCTGGAGACAAATATCTTTATTTTCTTTTCATCAGGGATGAATTCAATAGCTTTGGTAGGGCAAACTCTGATACATAATTTGCATCCGGTGCAATCTTCTCTGTTATAAGATATTTTACCTCTGTATCTATCAGGTACTGCAACCGGATTAATTAGGGTAATACTCTTATCTCCAACTTTTTTAAGAAAGTCTGTGGCTGATTCAGGCGCATATTTTGCCGGAAACATGTTTGTTGCGGGACGTAAAAACAGCTGTTTAAGTAATATTTTTATAATATTCATGGCTTTATTTTAAATTATTACATCCAAAAGAATAAATACGAACCCTACTAAACTAACCGCACTCATTATTAGCAAATAGAACTTGCTAGCTTGGTCAATTTTAAAACGAGCTACTGCTGCACGTACCACTATTACGCAAATAAACATTATCACAAATACTTTGAGAAGGAAGAACAGTACATCCAATATTACTGCAGGCACGGTTGCAGTGATACCAAGTATAGGTGATAGATTATAAGGGAAGAATATAGCAACTACCAATGACACGACAGCAAAGGATTTAATAGCATTTGATATATAGAAGAGTGCTAGATTTCTGCCAGAATATTCTACTAATAAACCGCCTGCCAGCTCAGTTTCTGCTTCAGCCACATCAAATGGAATTTTGCCGAGTTCACCAGGGGTAACTATTAACATGGAAAAAACTAGTATTAATAAGCCTACTATTCCCAAGGGACCTACCAGCCCCCATATTGGATATGCTGCCATAGTGGATAGCATAAAAGGGTTAAGGTTGGTTACTAATCCAATACGCCACGCAATCACTACAATAGACATAGCGAGTGGGAATTCGTAACTCATCATCATGACCATCTCTCTCTGGGCACCTACAGTGGCATATGGGGAACTTGAGGAAAAACCTGCTACAACGAGTGCCAATGAAGGAATGGTTAACAAGTACATTACTACTATTGCATCACCGAAGCCAGTCAACATTGCGTTCTGACCAAACAATGGAATATAGAGTAATAGAGATATTGACCCTACAAGGCAGAGGATTGGGGTTGCCTTGAAAAGCCATGCGATAGCACTATCGGGAATGATACTTTCCTTAACCATCAGCTTGTCAACATCTCTAAATGGCTGAACAATGGGGGGGCCAATTCTCCCCTGCATGTGAGCTACCAGTTTACGGTCTACACCAAGGTAGAGAAGTCCAAATATGGCACCAAGAAATGCGATAATGACAGGCCCAGCGATCAATACTATTACATTTAATAGAGTATCAGCTAACAAGGTTTTCTTCTAACCTCCTTGTTTTCATTATAGATAGCTTATGTAAATCCTCGTTCTCAAGAGAGAATTTTCTACCATTGCTTATATCTACTACTATAGCCCTGTTGGTACAAGATATACAGGGATCTATCGAGGCGAAACTTATGGGAACATCTGCGATTTGCCCCCCTTTTAGCATCGATGGTATTGGCATGAGATTAGCATAAGTTGGTGCTCTTACTTTCCAATTGGCCAGTGTTTCTTCCCCAGCATTCATACGTACATAATGAAAACACTCCCCCCTGGGTGCTTCGCATCTACCAACTCCTTCACCTTCTGCTTTTTTGAGCGTAGATAACAGTTTTACTAATTTTGGTTCTGAAGTTATCTCTCCAGCGGGCATATCTTCCAGACAACGGTCTATGATGTCAATAGACTGTTTTACTTCCAACAGACGAACAATTATCCTGTCGTAAACATCACCTACTACAGTTCCAGTAACTATATCAGGAGTAATAGCCTTTATATCTAAATCAGCATAAGCCCCGTAGGCTTGATCTTGCCTAACGTCCTTGGGTACACCACTAGCTCTAACCGTGGGACCTGCTACAGAATATTTCAAAGCATTTTCTTTAGTAAGGATACCTACGTTTCTGGTACGGAGTTTAATAGTTCTGTCATCTAAAAACACTGTTTTTAATTGACAGAAAATTGACCTGTAGTAATCTAAAGACTGTCTAATTCTAGGGAATTGCTCTTCAACGATATCACGACGAACACCACCTATCATATACATAGCTTTGGTATTACGGTGGCCTGTTATATATTCGGTGAGATCCATAATCTCCTCTCGAACACGCCATACAAGGTAGAATACTGAGTCAAAGCCAATTTCATGAGCGGCAACGCCAGCCCATAAAAGATGCGAGTGTATTCTCTCAATTTCTGCAACTATTGTTCTAATATATTCTGCTCTCTTGGGTACTTCAATATTAGCAGCACGTTCGCATGCTTGTACAAATGAAAATGGATGAGATGCAGAACATATTCCACAAATTCGTTCTGCCAGATAGATACTTTGAATAGCATTATTACGGTTCATGCCTAACCATTCGATCCCACGATGAACTTGTCCTGCTATTATATCTACATCCAGTATCTCTTCACCATCAATGGTTAGGTCAAGGCGAACTGGTTCATGTACAGCAGGATGAATTGGCCCTACCGGGATGGTAAAACTTGTTTTTGTTAATACTTCACTCATGTTTCATTCCCTGTCGTCCCGGCAAAACTCTGGTCATTTCTGGTTTTAGGCCAGCTTCATCATTTCTCCAGGGATAAACGCCTGCCGGGAAATCATCTGGTAAGAATAATCGTCTGTTATCGGGGATACCTGTTACCTCGACACCCATCATTTCTTGAGTTTCACGTTCTGCAAATATTGTACCTGGCAAGATATCTGTAATGGTAGGTATTCTTAAATCGGTTTTAGGTAACATTACAGTCAATAAAAGGGATATCTCTTTAAGATGCAGACCATAATATATTGACATATGGTAAATCAGCTCTACATTATCACCTCGATCACTGGAGGATATTACAATAAAATGTGGATCTTCCTGCAATTTACAAATATGGTTGATTGCGTCTCTAAATGCCTCTCTATTCACAACTATTGAAATGGAGGTGAACAGGTTTGCTTTACTCGCAATTTCTTGTCTATATATAGTGGAATCCACCAAGTCTTTACCCAGAGAAGACTTAAAGCTCTCTACTATTTCCTCAGGTGAAAGTAAATTCATTATGTTACTTTTTCCTTGACTGGTTTTTCAAGTTTTAACCAGGCTTTCAAAACTCCTTCTATGATTGCCTCTGGCCTGGTGGGGCAACCGGGAACATATACGTCTACTGGTATAATTTGGTCTACCGGGCCTGACAGATTATAGGATTCATGAAAGACAAGGCCTTCTACCCCACAATTTCCAATCACTAGCACCATTTTAGGCTCAGGTACCTGGTCATAAATTCGCTTTAGCCTTGGCGCCATCTGATTAGTAACGGGGCCTGTTACCAATAGCACATCGGCATGGCGTGGTGAACCGACAAGCACTATACCAAATCGTTCAAGGTCGTATCGGGGAGTAAGCGCAGCAAGAATCTCAATATCACAACCATTACAAGAACCAGTGTTGAGATGATATACCCATAATGCTCTTTTAAATGATTTAAGACCCATGTAATCTCCTTGGATTAAAGTTATTCATAAATAATTAATAATAAAAATTAGCCTGAAATAAAGACAATTAACGCTGTTAGTGCTATAAGACTTACGAACCATAATAAATAGTCATTTATTATACCAGTATGCGCCTTCATAGTAGGCCCATAATAATGTTTCAACGCCTCGAAAAAGCCCCAGTACATATTATGCGCTTTAACATGTAGTTTTTCAGGGTCGGGTTCTTCTTCACCAGCGAGAAATATCTTTGTTTGGGCTGTACCCTTCTTGTATCTCTTCTCTCCTCTATTCCTGAAAATAAGAACAACAAGAGATAATAAAACGAAAGAAAATAATAGAACTAGTGGACTCCAGAAAGACAATGCGCTCATTATAGTCCTCCCATGACACTAGAAATATATCCTGCCTGGTTTATCAATGAATCAGTCGCAGGGTTGACTATAGTGTTAACAACAAGATTAGGGAAAAGGCTAAAGAAAACGATTAAAACTGCTAATATACCCATACCGATTAGCATTGGTTTAGGTACCTCTTTGACATTGTTATATTGTGGCAGTGCTGGACCTGTAAAGGCAGATTGAAAGGCCTTCGTAAATGAAGCCAAGGTTAAGATAGATACAAGCATTGCAATAACAGCAAGCAGTGGACTGAACTGGTAAACTGATTCATAGATCATTAATTTTGAAGTAAAACCATTAAAAGGCGGAATACCAGATATGGCCAAAGCTCCGATTATAAAGAATATAGTTGTATATTTCATATTTCGGGCCATACCACCCATTTTGTTAAGATCACGGGTACCAAGACTGAAGAATAGTGCTTCTGCTGTTAAAAACAATAAACCTTTATAAAGCGCATTGTTAACTATATGGAAAATACCTCCACTTATAGCAGTTTTACCATAGGCGGCAAGAGCAACAGGGTCAGCAAGAACTGCAATTCCGACGCCGATACCTAATAACATGTAACCACTCTGTGAGATGGCATGATAAGCCATCAAGCGTTTTATATCAGTTTGTTTGACTGCTACGGTAACCCCAATAAACATGCTTAAAACACCGAGTACTATTATTATCCAACCTATAGTAGAGGTGTTCATGGTAACGCCATAAAGGGTAAAACATATTCTAATCAAGGCATACAGACACGCCTGACTGGCGACGTAAATCATCGGTGTCGTACCAGCGGGGGCAACACTATAAGTATCTGGAGCCCACATGTGCATTGGCACACTTGCCAATTTCATACCGAAAGCCATTATCAATAGAACCAACGCCAGCTGGTCTAAAGAAGTATACTGCATTACCTTTGCAAGTGCGGCTATGTTAAGTAAATTATATTGGCCATAGAAAATGCCTACGGCGAAAAGTACAACAAGAGCACCAATAGCAGAAATAACCAAGTACTTGAATCCGCCTTCTATAGCATCAGCATAACGAATTCTAAATCCAGCTAATGCAGCACCAGAGATGGAAAGTATCTCTAGAAAAATGAACATATTAAATAGATCGCCGGTGAATTCTAAACCAATCATACCTACGGTTAATAAAAGTAGTAAGGTGTAGAATTTAGTTCCGCCAGTTTCCCTCTTCATGAAGGAGATAGAATAGATGGCAGCAGCCAGAGCGACAGTAGCAGATATAATTCCCATGAATACTGACATTGCGTCTACTTCCAGTACTATACGCACAGGAATCATGAAATTTTCGGGAGTAGCCAGGGTAGGTGATAATGCCCCCAAAGTGTATACATGCAAACCACTGGCATAGATATCTCGTGCAAGTATCAATACTAAGAATTCGGTAACTGCCAGTGCTACTATTACCACAATATCTCTGGCTTTACTACTGAACTTGCCTATTAATGGCGTAAGGAATGCCGCCAACAGAGGGATGGCTATTGCTAATATAGGAGAGTGAATTATAAGGCTCTGCAATTCATTATCCTTTCAATCTTCTCGATTTCTCAGCGTCTATATCACCGGTATGGCGATAAATGAGTATTATCATAGAAAGCATCAGAGCGGTGACAGAAACCCCAATGACGATGCTCGTAAGAGTTAAAGCTTGTGGAACCGGCAATACCATTAGTTTCTCAGGAGCGTTCGTGTATATAGGAGTAGCACCACCACTTCTATAGCCTAAAGAGACAAGGAAAAAGTTTACGGCCGATTCAAGTATAACAATACCCATCACCAGTTTTATCAGGTTTTTCTGGGTGATGATTATATAAAGTGAGATAACTATAAGTGCTGCTATTGCCAGGAATGGTATATTAAATAAACTTTCTGTCATTCTTCTATCCTTACATTGCTGGAACTCAATGCCATTACTAAGACGATTGCAGATAACCCAGCAATAACTTTCAAACCGACAGCTATATTCATAAGAGGAATTACTCCCGCTGTCCATATGAATCCAGGATTCGAACCCTCAGGTGGAATCTGGCCAAAAATAGGCGAACCAATGAGTATATTGAAGAAGAAAGTGAAAGCGAGTCCTGCAAAAGCCAGGCCGATAAACATGAGCGCTCCACTACTCTCTATAATGGATAGATGATGTTCCTTTAAATGTTTCTGTACTTTCTTTGAATTGAAAGCGACTATAAGCAAGGCTATTCCTGATGCGAATACTGCCCCACCCTGAAAGCCTCCACCTGGTGTAATATGCCCATGAATAATGACGTATAGCCCAAACATAAATATGAAAGGGGTAAACAAATTAGTTATTGTTCGTACAATCTTAGACATCATTACTAAATTGTTTCCTCCTTCGTTGCTCTGAATAACATTACTACTGCAGTAACTGCAGTAAAAAGGATGGTAGCCTCACCAAGGGTATCATATCCTCTATAATCAAAGACGACTGAAGATACTACATTATTGGCACCAGTCTCACTCTGGGCATTATCAATTATATAATCATCCATGTCAGCTGGTGGCTGACCAAACGGATGCATTAGCAGCGCACAAGCTACAAACAAAACAGCCACTATTATTAAAGAACCAATTGTAGCAATCTTTCTCAAATTATCTCCTACATCCGTTTTGTTGCTTTTATTGCGATTATAAATATTGCCGTTGTTATTGCTGCTCCTATGCCAGCTTCTGCAATAGCTACATCAGGTGCTTGTAAAATGAAAAATTCTAGTGATAACAACAAACTTAGAGCTCCTAGCGCTATAGTAGCAATTATCAGATCATTAACAATTAAAACCAAAAGAGCACATACTACAAGCAGTATTGGTATAACTATATGTAACAGTTCTGACTCAATCATTTATCTTTGCTCCATCAATGTCATCTACCACTGCTCTGACAGGTTTAACTCCGCTTCTGTGACCAGCACGTGCTATAGCATGAGCACCAGTGGCATTTGTAAGTACCAAGGCGATCATTGCAATAAAGGAATGAATGGACAAAACCGATTCAGGAGAAGAGATACCTTCTGTCGTCCATATAGCTATAGATTGTATCATTACAGCTATTATCAGGAATATAGAACCAAAAGTTGTACATTTAGTTGCAGCATGTAATCTTGTATAAAAGTCAGGAAAACGATGAAGCCCAATGACTCCTATAAGATTGAATAAACATCCAATGCCTATAAATATATAGAGAGCGATATTCATTAAAAATTCCCTTTCTCTATGTATTTTGCTATAAAAAGCGTAGTTATAAATGAGAGCACGGCATATACGATAGCAACATCGATAAGCAGTACCTCTTTAAATGCTGCTCCCAACACGATCATAATTACTATTACGATGGTGTTAATAGTATCAAGGGCTACCAGACGATCAGGAATCGTTGGGCCTATAATAAGCCTTATTAAAGCAACGATTATAAATATTACCAAAGCTATGGCTACTGAAATCCACATCATCCAGCTATCCTCCTGGCCCATTCAGGAAACTTACCGCATACATATTTTGGATCCCTCGGCATCTTTTTAAGTGCCGCTTTATCTACGTTTATCCAATGTACATAAAGAGCATTTGTTTTTTCATCTACCTCTACACTCAGAGTCCCTGGCGTCAAGGTTATAGAGTTTGCCAGAATCATCAGACTGAGGTCGTTTGGTAATTTTGGTTGAATTTTTACAATACCAGGATTTATCTTTCCTGTTATTACACGGTAAGCAACATCGATATTGGCTACCGCAAGCGCTGGAAACCATACAAAAATAAGGTAAATAAGAAACAAAAAAATTCTACGAGGACTAAGCATGCGAAGATCTTTTTTTACTAAAATATTTTTGGTAAGTGCACCAACAACAATGGCTAAAACACCACCAATAATCAATTCCTCCTTGCTCCATAGCAAAAGGTTCCCGGAGGAAGTAGTCATAAGCAGATAAAATATATATACGGTAATAGAAGTTACTAAAAATGCCATAATAATTAACTTATGTTCAAATTACCTTTCTAAATTAGTATATATTGAAAAAAACATAAAAAAGGAGAAGACGAATTAACAATTCCTAAAAATGGTAACTGTAATTATCCTTCTTCTCCTGACATAAGGGCTATATTATAGAACAGCGAAAATATAAAAAACAAGGGGGTAGAAGGATATTTCATTGACCAGTAATGGATTTAATCGTTAAAATTAGCAATGTATTACGTTTGTAGAAAAATAGTGCAGGAAATTTAAAACAAAATAATATTAAAATAATAACGGAGGCGAAATGTGGCTCAAGAGATAATTGATGGACGAAAAATAGCTGCTGATATAAGGGAAGAACTCAAGGAAAAAATTGTAAAACTGAAAGAAAGGGGAGTAACCCCTGGGTTGGCCGCGGTATTATTGGGAGAAGACCCAGGTTCGCTGTCTTATTTGCGCAGTATTGCTAAAGGCTGTGCAGAGGTAGGAATATTTACTGAAACAATAAATATTCCAGTGGATGCAAGCCAGGAGACACTAGAGGCAGAGCTTGAAAAATTAAATAGTGACCCCAAAATCCATGGAATTATTCTTCAGTTACCTTTACCAAAACATCTAAACACTCTTAGGGCTGAAAGTATTATCTCTCCGGAGAAAGATATTGATGGCACTAATCCAATGAGCACAGGGAAGTTGTTACTGGGAGAGGATACTTTCTTACCTTCGACACCT